>NZ_JAVRCI010000095.1:0-23755 GCF_034530835.1 Nostoc sp. DedQUE12b
TCACGGCGGTAACTTCATTTTCTTCGCAAATTTGCATCAGTTGTTCTTGCAAATTTCCGCGTGTGAGTGCATCTAATGCACCAAATGGTTCATCTAGCAACAGTAATTTGGGACGAATCGCTAAGGCGCGGGCGATCGCAACTCGCTGCTTTTGTCCACCTGATAACATTCCCGGTTGTTTATCAGCATGGGGACGCAAACCCACCATATTAATATGTTTTTCGACAATGGCGTTGCGTTCGGCTGCGGGTGAACCTTTCATTACTGAGTCCACAGCAAGGGCAATATTTTCTCTTACCGTCCGCCAAGGTAATAGCGAATAATTTTGGAACACCACCATCCTGTCTGGCCCGGGTTTGGTGATTCTTTGTCCTTCTAAGGTGACAATTCCCTCAGTTGGCAAATCCAAACCCGCAATCATATTTAATAGAGTGGATTTGCCGCAACCAGAGTGACCAATCAAAGAAATGAATTCTCCTTTTTTAATTTGGAGGTCGATTCCTTTGAGGGCGATATATTTGCCACCACCAGTTAATTCAAAAACTTTTTCAATTTGATCGACAGCTACAAACATAGGGGATAGGGGATAGGGGATAGGGGATAGGGGATAGGGGATAGGGGATAGGGGATAGGGGATTAGATTCAAAGGATCTTCCTCTCCTCTGTAACCTGTCCCCTGTCCCCTATTTTTGCTCTGCTGGTAAAATTTTGTTTTGCAGCCAACCCATCGCTTTATCTAGAAGCAACCCAACAACACCGATATAAACTAGAGCCAAAATTACTTCGCTGACGTTGTTATTTTGATAGGCATCCCAGATAAAAAAGCCAATGCCGACAATACCGGACATGACGATTTCGGCGGCGATAATCGCTAACCAAGCTAAACCGATCGCAATTCTCAACCCGGTAAAGATGTAAGGTAATGCCGCCGGAATCAAAATGTTAGTGAAATATTCTTTGCGGCTAAGTTGCAGAACTTTGGCGACGTTGTTGTAATCTTGAGGAATTTGGGTAACGCCGACAGCAGTATTAATTAAGATGGGCCAAATTGCCGTAATGAAAATTACAAATAAGGCGGCTGGTTCGTTTTGTCGTAAAGCTGCTAAAGAAATCGGAACCCAAGCTAGAGGTGGTACAGTTCGCAGTAGTTGAAAGATGGGGTCTAAAGCTTTGGACATGGTTTTATTCACCCCAATCAAAATGCCTAAACCAATACCAACGATCGCAGCTAAGGTATAACTGATAGCAACCCGTTGCAGGCTAGCGAGAATCTGCCAAAATAGACCTTTATCAATACCACCTCGGTCATAAAATGGCCAGAAAATCAGAACCCAAGTGTCTTGGATAACCTGTATTGGCCCTGGTAATGTGGCACCGGGAGTCCAAGCGAAGAGTTGCCAGAGAACGAGGAAGATGGCGATCGCGATCGCAGGTGGTATAAGATCGGGAAATTGCTTTTGCAGACTGGATATAAAGCTATTATTCAATCTAGGGCTTGCAGGGCGTTTTTGGGCGACTGTCATGATGCTGTATTCTCCTCAAATTTTATTTGTTATTTGTCTTTTGTTATTTGTCAGTTACCAATGACTAATGACCAATGACTAATGACCAATGACTAAACACTGACCTTTTTGATTTTCAGACTCTTCAAATATTCTTCTGGCTTTTCGGGGTTAAATTTGATGCCATCAAAAAACTCTTCTACACCACGAGATGTATTTGTAGGAATATCAGCAGCAGCAATCCCAGCTTCTTTTGCAGCTTCTTTCCAAATATCTTCGCGGTTGACTTTGTTGATAAGTTCCTTCGCCTTGGCAGCATTATTGGCAATGTAATCTTTTGGCAAGAATCCCCAGCGAACGTTTTCAGTTATGAACCATAAATCATGACTCTTATAGGGATAGGAAACATTACCTTTTTCATCTTTCCAGTAGTAAGCAGCCATTGATTTATCATCAATTTTGCGACCATCGCCCATGTCATATTTGCCTTGGTATGGATCTGCCAGTATTTCTGGTGAAGGAAGATTGAAATAATTTCGTCCAGCCAGGATTTGAGCCGCTTCTTTGCGATTATCAAAATTATCTAACCATTGTTGGGCTTCCATAATTCCTTTTAAAATTGCTTTGGTAGCCTTGGGATTTTTGTCAACCCAATCGCCTCTCATGGCAAGATATTCTTCAGGATGATTTTTCCAAATTTCTGCGGTTAATGCTGCTACGTAGCCGATTTTGTCTTGCACCAGGCGATAAGGCCAAGGATCGCCTGTACTAAAGGCATCCATTGTTCCTGTTTTCATGTTGGCAACAGTTTGCGCTGCTGGTACTGTGAGCAATTTGACATCTGCATCTGGATCTAAGCCGCCTGCTGCTAACCAGTAGCGAATCCACAAATCTTGGTTGACGTGGGGAAAGGTGAATGCAGCAGTGAAGGGTGTTGAGGATTTTAATTCCGTGAATAGAGACTTAGCGCTGGCAAGTTGTAAACTAATACCTTTGCCTTGGTGCTTGCTGGCGATCGCAATTCCATTTCCATGTGTATTTAATTGACATAATACATACATGGGAATTTTTTGATTGCCTTTGGTAATTAAACCTTCTGTGATTAAATGTGGCATTGGCATCTGCCATTGACCGCCATCTATACCACCACCGGCAGAACCAATTTCTACGTTGTCTCTGGCTGCACCCCAAGAAGCTTGTTTGGAAAGGTCAACATTACTCATCCCATACTTTGCAAAAAAGCCTTTTTCTTTAGCAATAATTAAAGGAGCCGCTTCTACAATGGGAATATATCCCAGCTTAACTGTAGTAGTTTCTGGTGTTTGTTCAGGGCTAATATTAGCTACCGTTTGAGCAGTTGGCTGTGCTTGGCTGCTTCCACCAGTCAAGTTTTCAGGAGGATTACCCAAACAGCCTTTGAGGAATACAGCACCCGCAGATGCCCCGGCTGTGAAGATGAATTTGCGGCGAGAAATTTGATTAAAAAATTCTGTCATAAATATCTCCTGAAAACGTAAATGTTATTTTTTATAGCTATGACAATTTGGGCAAAAAACCTTGTGTTTCTTGCGTTATTAATGATTAATCAAGCTATATTTGGCAAAGCGATCGCAGTCATTTCATCAATGACGCGGCTACTTATATAAAAAAACTCGGCTAATTTCTTGACTCTGCTCTAGTGTGTTTTAGAGGTGTCATTCACCTTGTTGAAATCAGTTTACAGCCTTTGAAGCCAAATTGCTCAACTTGAAGGATCGATTTATTAAAGAAATATTAAATTGGATGTATAAGGAAAAATTTATCTATTTTCCTTAACTATATGAATAATTTTTAATATATCAACTCTTATTTATGAAGACTATTAGGTTTGCCTTATGATTGACTATCTTCACTTCTTTTGTAACTTAATTTTAGTAGTAACATGTCATCTATAAGTTTTTATTTATCACAACCATTATGTTATCCCTATAATTTAGGAGCGCACTGCGATGAGAGCGAGAGGGGAAGGCTGGGAAAGCTGTAGACCTAAGTAAACACCTCAAATAAGCGTATTTCTTATCCAGCGATCGCAACTATCTGCTGTTTCCAAGACTACGAATAAACCCTGTCTCTTTAAGCAGCAGCCCTAGTTCTTTGTAACGAAGTTTAGTATCCTTGTTGTTGTTTTCCCACATATCAGAAAAGAAGTCTTGCATCAGCGCAATGATGCTGCGGTACTTGACGATGTTGGCAACATAAAACTTATCTAACTTCATGACTCCATCAGCATGTATCTGCTCAATGTTGTCGAGTAATATAGAGCGCAGTTCATAAGGTTTTAAGCCTTCTTTTATGCCATATTTTTCCATAATCCTGCGTTTATCGTTCTCCGAACATAAATCATACGGCGATCGAATCAGATGACCAAGATTCCGCAAGACTTCTCCGTAGTCATAAAATGTGTTCTGCTTAAAAAAAGACTCTTCATCTTTAGTCAACGTAAAACTCTTATCAAGTACCAAACCAAAATCGGTCAAATATGTCTGCTTACCGTCGGTGAGGATATTGCGAAAATGCGCGTCAAAGTGGATGATTCCCTTCGTCCTCAAAAAGGTAATCGTCATGCGTAGGTCATTCAGGGGTTTCTGAAGTTTGTTGGGGTTTTCTTGCAGCCATGTTTCCAGAATATGCGGTATGTACTCTAGAAACAGAACCAACTCATAGTTGGCGATCGCTCTATCTAACATATAATTGCCAGCGTTGGTACTATTGCCCCAGTACTCCACATAATTTTTTAGACGCGACTTATCTACATCCGCCCGTTGCCCAGAGAAAGGAATAATCCGATAATGGTACATTAGTGGGAAAGTGGCAATTACGCCTGACAATACCCAGTTAGTTGTCTTGATATGGGTAACGAGTTCCCGGAAGACTCCAAAACCAGTGGAACCGAAGCCGTAATTACAGTAAGTTGGGAGATCATAGAGATTTCTGGTGGAGAACAGGTTGTCATATTCAATGTTTGTAACCGGAACACGTTTCACAAAGACCTTGGATTTTCCAAGGACGATGGTGTGATTCATTCCCCAACCCGTACTCGACTCATTCGACTCACTATTGCCAAACAGAGAACGCAATTGCGCATTATCCAACTGAGCAATTTGTGAACTGAGCTTGAAGTACCTCTTCCTTCTAAGTTCTATACGCTTCTTAGGCATTTTCCCCCGTCCAGCCACAGCATGAGAAAGTGTAAGACTATTCTGATACCAATTCAATTAATTGATTGCAACACATCCTTGGCTGAAGACGCGATTCATCGCGTCTCTACAATGCAAATATAGCGATTCTCGAATGGAAGCAATACACTTTGACCTCTCTCCAAACCTTTCTCCTTTTAGGAGAGAGGCTTTCAATCTTACTCCCCAACGCTAGTAGGGAAGTAGGGTGGTTTCATACAACCAGAGAAAAACTAAAACTGGGTTTCAAAGCCTCTCTCCGTTTCGGGGCTACCGTGTACACAGAAGTCGAAATACCCCCCTTAATCCCCCCTTGCCAAGGGGGGAAACAAGAAAATCTATCTAGTTCCCTCCCCTTTGCAAGGGGAGGGTTAGGGTGGGGTAAAACCCAGATTAATCAGCTATTTCAGACTTGTGTGTACACCGTAGCCGTTTCGGGGAGAGGAATGGAAGTGGGGTACAAAGCCATGCTACAAAACAAGAAATCAAGGCTTATGTATTTTTCTTTTTTCCTATGAAACCACCCTGCCCAACGCTAGTAGTGAAGGGGCTGGGGGTTAGGTCTGTATTCCACTCAACCGAAAAGTGGTATATTGGGAGTAGTTCAGGTAGTGTATTCGGCGTTAATCTTCACGTAGTCATAACTCAAATCACAACCCCAAGCTTTACCCACACCATAACCATTGCCAACATTAACAGAGATTAACACCGTATCCTGTTGCAGATAAGCACCCACCGATGCTTTTTTCAAATAAGCACTTGCTGCTGCACGGTCAAATTGCAGAGGTTGTCCATTTTCTAACATTAAGAAATTCCCTAGCTTAATTTGCAGGTTTTCTTGCTCAAAGGGCACACCCGCACGTCCAGCAGCAGCAGCGATGCGTCCCCAATTTGGATCGCGTCCAAAGATTGCAGATTTAACTAAGGATGAACCGGCGATGGTTTTAGCTATTTGTCGGGCTGAGAGTTCGTCATGAGCGCCAGTCACTTCCACTTCAATGAGACAGGTTGCGCCTTCACCATCACGAGCGATCGCTTTGGCTAAATGCTGGCAAACTGCTGTTAACATCGCCTCTAATTTCTCTGCTTCTGCGCCCCATTCTATAATTGCTGGGGTGCGAGATTGACCGTTTGCCAAGGCAATTAAGCTGTCGTTGGTGCTGGTATCACCATCCACGGTGATGGAATTAAAACTTCTATCAGCTGCCCTTGCTAACATCTGCTGCCAAAGGTGAGGCGAAACCACAGCATCACAAGTCACAAATGCCAGCATGGTTGCCATATTGGGGTGAATCATGCCGGAACCTTTGGCAATGCCGCCAATTCGTACCGGGCG
Source organism: Nostoc sp. DedQUE12b (assembly GCF_034530835.1). Taxonomy (NCBI): domain Bacteria; kingdom Bacillati; phylum Cyanobacteriota; class Cyanophyceae; order Nostocales; family Nostocaceae; genus Nostoc; species Nostoc sp. DedQUE12b. Next base: position 6,054 of record NZ_JAVRCI010000095.1, read on the forward strand.
TTGGCGCAGCCCGCCGGAGGCATCGCTTATAGTTGTCTCTAAAGCAATAGATTTTGTTACCAAGTCTGTAGTGATAATCGCCCCGGCGGCGGCATCCGAGCCTGTTTCTGATAGTGCTGCTACTACTTTGGGAATCCCACTTCGCAAAGCATCCATCTTAATTCTTTGACCAATTACACCAGTGGAAGCCAATAACACAGATTCAGACGAGATGTTTAGGGCTTGGGCTACTGCCAGAGCAGATTCTAGGGTATCAAGGTTGCCTTGAGTTCCTGTCGCGGCGTTTGCTTGTCCAGCGTTGCAGAGGATGGCACGAGCGCTTTGTTTGGCTTGCAAGCGTTGGCGACAATATTCTACACAGGCAGCTTTCACTTGGCTGGTGGTGAACACACCAGCTGCGATCGCTTCCACTTCTGAGAATATCAAAGCTAAATCTGGCAACCCCGAAGGTTTCAACCCTGCGGTAATTCCCGCCGCCTGATACCCCCTTGGTGCTGTGATACCACCTGTTATTTCTTGCCAATCTGCCATTATTTTTCCTTACAACTATCAGGTTGGATAGGTCAATTTGTACTTTACAAAAGTGCTGAGTTAGGAGTTACGAGTTAAGAGTTATTAGTTTCCCTCTACTCCCCACTCCCTTTTATGGTGAGTTTATTTGCTGATGGCAATAATAATGCACCAGTTGGCGATTGGCATAATTGTTTTTACCTTTCTTATGACGAAAAACCAAAACAAAAAAAGAGAGCCACTTTGGTCACTCTCTAGATCGTCACGATACATCTACTTACTGATCTCTCTGATTTATTCTTTAAGGTTTAATACTTATTTATTGAGATTATTTCTAAAAATTTTTGAATTTTATCCGTAAATACCACGAAAATAAAATAAAAAAGAGAGCTACTTAGGCAGCTCTCCAGATCATCAGGGTGCATCTACTTACCACAGCATATCATTTTACGTATGAGGGTTGTCACCAGCTTTTATATGAAGATTGTGTGAAGCAACACCGGGAAAATACTTAGTTTGGGAATTGAGAATTGGGCATTGGGAAGAGGACTTGGGGACAAGGGGAAAGACTTGTTGCAAGTTCTCACCTCTTGTCACCTTGTCCCGTTGTCTCCCCTGCTCCCCTGCCTCTCTGCTCCTCCTGCTTCCTCACCCAGCAAAGTTAGCTTGACAGATCGCTAGTAGTCTGGCAGGCCAACTTTGCTGGTTGGGGGCTGGGGAAAGGGTAAGGGATTTAAAACCTTTCCCCCTTTCCCCTTACCCTTTACCCCGCCAAGTGAACTTGGCGAACTACTAGGCGTTCAGTTTTTTCTCGACCAATTCGTTAGTCAGTTTAGGATCGGCACGTTTGCCTGTCTTTTTGAGAACTTGTCCGACAAAGAAGCCTTTGAGGTTGGTGTTACCGTTGCGATACTTTTCTAGTTCTTTGGGATTGGCGGCTATGACTTCATCGACAATGGGTTCCAGTACACTAGGATCGGTGATTAACTCAAGACCTGCAAAGGCTTTTTCAGGAGAAATACCACTAAGCAAATCTGGCAACTTTTGTTTAGCTTGAGCATTACTAATTTTGCCTGTTTCAATGCGAGTGATGATATCTGCTAGATTGGTGGGAGTTAGGGCGATTTGAGTAATAGTGAGTTTTTGCTTATTGAGGTGGGCTGCAATATCTTGAGTAATCCAGTTGGCAGCAGCTTTGGGATTTGCTCCAGATGCGATCGCAGTTTCAAAATATTCGGCTATTGAACGATCTTCTGTTAACACTCGCGCATCGTAAGCGGAAAGTCCCAACTCATTTTCATAATAATGGCGTTTTTGGGCTGGTAATTCTGGTAGTTCGCTACGCCATTGCTCTAATTGTGCATTAGACACCTCAATTGGTGCTAAATCTGGTTCGGGAAAATAGCGGTAATCGCTAGAACCTTCTTTCACCCGCATACTACTTGTGCATTGAGCGCCTTCTTGCCACAGCCGAGTTTCTTGGATAATGCGATCGCCTGCTTCGATGGCGGCGATTTGGCGTTCAATTTCGTAGTCAATCGCCCGTTGGATGGCGCTGAAGGAGTTCATGTTTTTAATTTCTACCTTGGTGCCAAACTCCTTTCGTCCTACTGGACGCACGGAAATGTTGACATCGCAACGCAGAGATCCTTGTTCCATGTTGCCGTCACTGACGCCGAGATACCGGACAATCCGACGCAACTCTTCGGCATATTCAGCAGCTTCTAGTCCAGAACGCAGATCGGGTTCGGAAACAATTTCCACTAACGGGATACCTGCGCGATTGTAGTCTACCAGAGAATAGGAAGAACCGGAGAGGCGATCGCTACCTGCGTGTACCAATTTTCCAGCATCTTCTTCCATGTGCAGACGCGTAATACCAATGCGTTTACGAGTCGGATTACCCTCAGCATCTACCAACTCAATTTCTAACCAACCATGTTCTGCGATCGGTAGATCGTATTGAGAAATTTGGTAATTTTTTGGTAAATCTGGATAAAAATACTGCTTACGGTCAAATTTGCTATATTTAGCGATTTGACAATTTAGTGCCAAACCAGCTTTGACGGCGTATTCTAATACTTTTTGATTGAGTACAGGTAAGACCCCAGGTAAACCCATACAAACCGGGTCAATGTTAGTATTGGGGTCAGAGCCGAATGCCGTAGAGCTATTAGAGAAAATCTTGGTATTGGTACTCAGTTGACAATGGGTTTCTAAACCAATAATCGCTTCATACTCAGTTTTTACGGTCGTAGCAGTGGTCATAATATCAATAATTTGGGCATAATCCTTGTAGTGGTACTATTGTAACGGCGTATTGAGTTGCTCTGAAGACGGTTATTTGGGTGAGCAATGCTTACCTCTTGAGCTTAAAAAAGAAAGTGCAGACCTAAAGTGAAGAAAATCTTGATTATTGGTTCTGGAGGTGCTGGTAAATCTACCCTAGCCCGCGAACTGGGAACCATCTTAGGTTTAGAAGTGATTCACTTGGATGCTTGGTACTGGAATCCTGGTTGGGTTGAGACTCCAAAAACTGAATGGCAAAGTATTATCCAAGACCTAACCCGACGAGAATCTTGGATTATGGATGGTAATTATGGCGGTACTCTCGACCTTCGTTTGTCAGTTGCAGACACGGTAATTTTTTTGGATTTTCCTCGACTTTTATGTTTGTCGCGAGTGATTAAACGCCGTTTCATGTATGCTGGAGAATCCAGACCTGATATGGCATCAGATTGTCCTGAAAGATTGAACTGGGAATTTCTAAAATATATCTGGTCATACCCAATTATTCGTCGTCCTGGAATTTTAGAAAAACTTAGTCAATTAACACCAAACCAGCAAGTTATTATTCTCCGCAAACCAACAGAAGTCAGAGAGCTTATGGAAAATATTTCTCACAATTGAGATTTACTCAATTGATTTTTATTAAAGTTATCTGAAAAAATAGGGAAAGTAGATATTGTTACTTAATTCGTGTCTTTAAGTGGAAGGAAAAATATGAAATTATTTTGAAAGCGTTAATTTTTAGAATTTATATGTACAAATTAAAAAATGCCTGGGAGTGTTGCCGTGTTTCCACCCCAGACATTTTTTATTCTTAACTTGCTCCTCACACACGATTAAACAATATCACTAATTCAATCAAAAAGCAAGTAAATTATGTAACACTTTCTAAACTGCACAAGCAATCCAATTTTTGACAAATTAAAAAGCGCTTGGGAGTGTTGCCGTGTTTCCACCCCAAACGCTTTTTCTTTTTAACTTGCTCCTCACACACGATTAGATAATATCATTGCTTCAATTATAAAGAAAGTATTTAGTGTGACACTTTGTAAACTGCACACCTGATAAGCAATGATTTAGTGTAAAAAGTGACGTACCCCGGTTAAGACCATCAGCAAACCCAGTTCGTTAGCAGCTTTGATAGAATCTTTATCGCGTAAACTTCCCCCAGGTTGGACGATGGCTGTAATTCCTGCGGCTGCGGCTGTTTTCACAGAATCATCAAAGGGGAAGAATCCATCGCTGGCTAGAGTTGCACCTTTGGCTTTTTCTCCAGCTTGTTCTAGGGCAATTTTAACTGAGCCAACGCGGTTCATTTGACCAGCGCCTACTCCTAGTGTAGTGCGATCGCTTGTGACAACAATGGCATTCGATTTAACGTGTTTGCAAACTTTCCAAGCAAACAGCAATTCGGCTAATTCGCTGTCGGTGGGTTGACGTTCGCTGACTATTTGCCATTGACTGCTGTCAGTAATTATATCATCGCTAGCTTGGACAAGAAAACCACCTGCGATCGCTTTTACTGTATCTTTAGGGCCACTGCTCAAATCACCTAGAGTCAAAACCCGCACGTTGGATTTTTTGGCAAGAATTTCTTGAGCTTCTGCGTCACAACTTGGTGCAACCACGCATTCTAAAAATGTTTTAGTTAACTCGCTAGCCGTAGCCGCATCAATCGGACGGTTAAGTGCGACAATTCCACCAAAAGCAGAAGTAGAATCAGCATTGAAAGCCTTTTGGTAAGCTTCTGAAATACTACTTCCCAGTGCCGTACCACAGGGATTTGTATGTTTAATAATGGTTGCGGCTGGGGTATCAGTGAACTCAGCAATGATTCGGCGTGCAGCTTCTAAATCAACTAAGTTATTGTAACTAAGTTCTTTGCCTTGCAGTTTTGTCGCGGCTGTCCATCCTGTTGCAGTAGTACCAGTTTGATACCAGGTGGCGGGTTGATGAGGGTTTTCGCCATAACGCAGAGATTGCAATTGTGTGCCGCTAAGGGTGTACTGTTGTGATTCTGCGAGGTAAGATGCGATCGCTTGATCATAGCTAGCAGTGTGCGAGAATCCTTTTAATGCTGCCTTTTGCCGAAACTCTAGGGAAGCTTCCCCATTATTTTGCCGCAATTCCTGTAAATACTCGTCATACTGTGCTGGATCGCATAATACAGCGAGATGGGCAAAGTTTTTTGATGATGCCCGTAGCATTGCTGGCCCACCGATATCAATTTGTTCAACAGCTTCTAATAATGTTACCCCTGATTTAGCGATCGTTTCCTCAAAGGGATATAGATTCACCACGACTAAATCAATTGGGCGAATTTGGTTATTTTCTAAATCTGTAATATCTTGGGGAACATCTCGCCGCGCCAAAATCCCGCCGTGAATCCGGGGATGCAGGGTTTTAACTCGGCCACCTAAAATTTCTGGAGAACCTGTGTAATTTGCAACTTTGGTGACAGGGAGTCCCGCATCTTTGAGTGCTTGGGCTGTTCCCCCACTGCTGATTAAATCAAAGTCGAATTCTTCAACCAAGCTACGGGCTAGGTCAATTAAACCAGTTTTGTTAGATACACTCAGCAGGGCTAGACGCGCCATTGATCAATTCCTTAAAAGTAGGCTAGAAGCGAAGGATCTCAAGTTTTGCATAAGCTTTGGTTCACTTCAAGACCATGAGGAATAAAATTGACTCGTGTAATTTATATGCTTACATCTCCCATCAGCACTGTCGAAAATGCTGAAAATAAGGACTAAGTAGGCTTAGTCTCTAATATTTGCGATCGCCTAAACTAAAAGTAAGCATCTTTTTCCTACATAACACCTATGGTTCAGTCTTCTAATCAACACCTAACCCTAGAAGGATTTCTCGCCCTTCCCGAAGGAGATATTACATACGAGTTTGTTAACGGTGAAGCTGTACCCAAATATAAAGATATTGAAATGTCGCCAAAATTTTTTCATGGCTCGACTACTGGTGCTTTATTTATTCTATTGTCTGCATGGGCACAAGCAAAAGGTCGAGTTGTGATTGAATGGGCAATTAAATTAACACGAAATCAACAAGATTGGATGCCTGTAGCCGATCTGACCTATATTTCTTATAACCGTCTTCCTGCTGATTGGCTATTAGACGAAGCTTGTCCTGTCGCACCTGAATTAGTCATCGAAATCATTTCGCCTGGTCAAAGTTTTGGTGAAATTGCAGAAAAAGCGACTGATTATCTGAAAGCTGGTGTTTCTCGTGTTTGGGTAGTTGATACAAAAGCTAGAACTATAACTGTATTTGCGCCATCTTCCTTGCCGATTACTTATCGATCTCATCAAATAATTATTGATGATTTGCTACTAGAATTGGAAATTACCCCTCACGCAATATTTCAACGCGCTGGATTACCATAAAGTTTAATTAGGAATTGCGATCGCACTTGACATTCAAAACAATCGCTACAATTCTCCTTAACTGAACCGTATTGTGCTATGTATGCCTGATAATTAATAAGGCAATCTACAAACAGCAAAGATGCAGACTCTCCAAAAACTCTCACTCCCAAGCATGGGCTGTGGCACTTGGGCCTGGGGCAACCAACTGCTTTGGGGATATGACGAAACTATGGATGAGCAGTTGCAAGCCGTGTTTAACCTTTGTGTAAGGAACGGTGTAACTTTATTTGATACAGGTGATTCTTACGGAACTGGGAGATTGAATGGTCGGAGTGAGTTGCTTCTAGGACGATTCAACCGAGAATATGTAGGTTTAGGCAAAGAAAATATTTGTATTGCGACTAAGCTGGCTGCTTACCCGTGGAGATGGACACGTCAATCAATGGTAAAGGCTTGCCAGTCATCTGCCCAACGCTTGGGAAAAAACGTCGATTTGGTACAGATGCACTGGTCAACAGCAAACTATGCTCCTTGGCAAGAGGAAGGACTTTTAGATGGTCTTGCCGATTTGTATGAGCAAGGACTGGTTAAGGGAGTGGGATTATCCAATTATGGGCCGAAACGGCTTAAGCGAGTGCATAAAAAATTCGCGGAACGAGGCGTTCCGATTACAACTTTGCAAGTTCAATATTCTCTGTTGTCTACATATCCTGTTACTCAACTCAAACTCAAAGACTTTTGTGATGAGTTGGACATTAAATTGATTGCCTACAGTCCTTTAGCTTTGGGACTATTGACAGGAAAATACTCTGAGCAAGGCCCTTTGCCTAAAGGCATTCGAGGTCTGTTATTTAAGCAAATATTATCAGGAATGCGTAGAAGCGAAACGGCTTCTGCTGGCAAATCACTTTTGAAATGTTTGCAAGAGGTGGCACAGTTCAGAAACAAAACTATGTCACAGGTAGCAATTAATTGGTGTATCTGTAAAGGAACTATTCCTATTCCTGGAGCAAAGAGCGTCGAACAAGCGAGGGAGAATCTTGGTGCGTTGGGTTGGCAATTAGACGCTGGTGAGATTGCAGAGTTGGATCAAGCTGCGGCGAATGCAGACAAAAAAATGGTACAAAATATCTTTCAAACTAAGTGAATTATTTGCACAAATGGTCAACACTAGAAGCACCGCGGAGGAAGCTTAAAAGCACTCAAAGAAAACGCTTCGGGTGAAATTCTGATAGTGGTCGAAGCATTTACTCATTACCCCATCAGAACTTGGTATACAGAAAATAGCAAAGTCAAGCGCAATACAGTCTAGATAAGTCTAAAACCCAGATGTAGAGACGCGATTTAGAGGATGTTTGAAAAGTTGTGATTGATGTATCAAATATTTTTTACCCCTCCCTAACCCTCCCCTTGTAAAGGGGGAGGGAACCGGATTTTTCTTGTTTCCCCCCAATACATCGGGGGGACTAAGGGGGGTAACAACGCAATTAAAATCAGTCAAACACTTTTCAAACAACCTCTTATCGCGATAGACTCGTGCATTGTTTCCTGATAACATCTTGGATGAGAAAAACCAAAGTTCAAACCTTACAAAAATATGGCAGTGTTTTCACTCAAACAAAGACTTTTGACTAACTAAAAACACTGCCAAACTTCCATTAAGGCTGATGCTATATTTAAAATTATCCAAGTGCTATTCAATGCGATCAAAAAACAAAAATCTTCTGGTTAAACAAGTAGCATTAGCGAATAAGTCCGTAATAAGCAGTTGCACTAACTAGGATAATTGTTATAACTACCAGTGCTGTGCTAAGTAAAAATTGCACAGATGTTTTTTGATTGAGAGCTTCTTTACTTTCACCCTCGATTGTCGTCCGCTCAGTCTTGTTAGAATTGGTTACGTTGTCAGTTTTCATGGCTCTTATGTTGTTTGATTATTTATTACATTTATTACAATTTCGCTTTTAATTCCAGAAATTACATCTAGCTTTAGGATTAATAAAAAAGATAGAAATAAGTAGGTGAAGTTAAACGTTATTTTATCTACCTGATTAAAAATCGGCAGTTAAATCATCTTGGTAACTGCTTCTGGAAACTGTTGCTGGTCAAACCAAAAACTCATGGCTAATTTTTGCTATGAGGATCTTTGATAATTACTAATCTTAAAAGTCATTATCTATTTATCCCCATAGCTAAAGCCATTTCGTCTGCGGCTTGATGCCTGTAAAAAACGTTTTTGTCTTAACAAAATGCTAATGCACACACCATTTTAACTATCTGGGGAATCATACACGCCCCAATATTCAATACCGCGATCGCGTAATATTGGTTCAACGCGGTGAATTTCTTCTTCTGAGCCTTCTAGGATGAGCAAATAATAACTCTGCTGGAGGCGATCGCTATAAACTCTCGCTCTGTCTTCGGGTATGCCTAAATCACCTAATGCCTTCAGTAAATTCTGATTTGCTGCGGCTCCGACAGCGACACCTGCAACGCTGCTGACTAATGCTACACCTACGGAACCTGCTGCGAGTACGGCTCCTAAACCGGGAAGTGCCAAACTACTCAAACCAAGTAACGCGCTACCCCAAGTAGTTGCTGTCAGCGTGTCTCCTACTGCTCCAGTTGTATTTACATCTTGATTACCAATGCGATCGCTTATCTGCGCCTCACCTACCTGATCGCCTTGCTCTACATCTTTAGCAATCACAGAAACTTTCTCTATAGGAAAGTTTGCAGTTTTCAATTCATTAATTGCCTGCTCTATCTGTTGAGAATTAGCAAATACTCCTAATGCACGTATAGTATCTTTAGTTATCATATTTCCCTCTTTCACAATTGTCTTATTGCGTCCATTTATAACCACAGGATTTCGCCTCACTTGACGAGTAGGTTAAGTATTAAAACGCTACTAAGTTGTTTATTAAATTCATTCCCCCAAGGAGGGATAAATCATCAGTGAAGGTTTAGCGAACCAAGTGGAGTACGTCACGGACTAAACTATAGCCAGCCAAATCCCAAAGTAGGTAAGAAACAAAACCAATCATCGCTAAACGACCATTCCACAGTTCTTGTTGGGGATTCCACCCAAGAATCCAAGCATTGCGATCGATACCGTTATAGGCTTTAGCTTCAGTAGACAATTCAACCGCTTTGTTAGTTTCAGTTGCCATTGCAAATATTCTTTAATAACTCTTACTACACCCACATCTTAGTTACTATTGCGGTTGTAGTTCTCTGTCTATTGGGGAATCTAAAAGTGTCACAGGAAGTATCTCAGGGAATTGTCTAGACTTTTGATAGTTTTGACTAAAAAGCATCAGTAGCTTGCCCGAAAAGCTCACAAAATATCATCTGTAGCCGTTTATCTACTCCAGACTCAACTTTTAAATGAAGCAATCTCCTGATGCTATTTACTTTTTTTACAAACAGCCTCTTAGTCTGATTCACTCCTTAAGACAGATGCAAAAGCAGATTTAATTGAACCTCCGGCTTCCTTGAGTTTTTGGGCGATGGGTTGCTCATTATGCAAAAACACACGCGCACAGTTACGTCCCGGCAAACCGGAAATTGAACCACCCGGATGAGTTCCAGCACCAGTAAGATACAAGTTATCAATTGGTGTTTTGTAGTTCGCTAATTCCGGCAACGGACGGAAGCAAAGCATCTGCTCTAAAGTCATATCAATATGGTAATAATTACCTTTGTAAGTCCCTAACCGTTCTCCCAACTCAGCCGGACTTTCGACATGACGGGCGATGATTGAATGTTGCAGATTGGGCGAATATTGCGCTAGTTTATTAATCACCTTGTCTGCAACTTTGTTTTTTAGTTCATCCGTCCAACCCGTACCTTTTAAACCTGTACCGTCTGCACCAGCAATTTGATAAGGTGCAAAAAACTCTATCCATAATGTATGCTTGCCTTCTGGTGCCATCGATGGATCGAGTCCGGTAGGCATCACCACATACATTGATGGGTCTTCATCAGGAATTTTGCCCAGAGTAATCAGACTATGAGCTTGTTCTACATGATCGACGGAATCAGCAATCAAAATAGAACCCATGAGATAATTATCTTGGTGATTGTGGTGGACAAAGCGCAAGGGTTCAGATAAAGCACAATCGATTTTGAGGATAGTTTCATTATTGTTAATGATGCGGCGGTCTAACCTTTCGCGCAAGTTGCGATCGCTATTATCGACATCGCTACTATCCATTAGTTGTAAGAATAAGCGCTTGGCATCAATACTTGAAATTACACCTTTATTCGCACGATATTCTTTGCCACCAGCAACCCGCACACCAACAGCTTTACCATCATCTACCAAAACTTTTTCTACCTTTTGGTCGGTGAGAATTGTACCACCTTCAGATTTTACCAGCTTTACCAAAGCTTCCACAAGTCCACCACTACCGCCACGTGGCCTTGCCATACCGGGATTATGACGCAACATCATCATCATCGCCCCAAAGGACATAGCTTTTTGTGAGGGAGGGGAACTTAGTTCGGCTGAGAGTCTAGCCAGAGGTGCTTTGACAAACTCAGAATCAAAGTACTCATTAATATTATCTGTAGCACTGCTGAGTAGGGTACGGAGTAAATCAAGGTTTGTGTTAGAACCACCTAGAAGCGAAAATAAGTCTTGCAGACTATTGAGATTGTAATTACCAGCAATATCAACAATTGATTTAGGTGGTGCATTGAAGAAAGGAGCAATCCCTGTGATAAAGCGCTGCCAAAAATCGGCATATTCAGCGTATTTTTCAGCATCACGCTGACTGTAACGGGCAATTTCCGCACAAGTCTTTTCCACGGATTTGTGAGCTAAGAAGTACTTCCCATCTGGATGGGGGCAAAAGGCAACTGGATCGCAGCTAAGATATTCCAAGCCGTACTTATGCAGTTCCAACTCTTGGATGACTGGCCCTAAGAAAATAAATAGATGGTTAATCGCGCAAGGACTAAATTTAAAACCAGGTGCTTCATGAGGCATAAGTTCTTCAGTTGTAGAACCGCCGCCGGGGAGCGATCGCCCTTCTAATAACAAAACGCTGTAACCAGCTTTCAGCAGATAGCCAGCACAAACTAAGCCATTATGACCAGCACCAATAATTACAACGTCATACGATTCCATGAGTGCAATGGGGGGATTAAAGTATATTCCCTGATATTAGAAAGTGCTGAAGATATCTAAATCTTTCGTGGGTTATAGAATATTTATATATCTAGTAGTAGTGTTTTTATTATCAAGAAGTAAATTTATTTTTAACCCACTTTATTGTACGCAACCAAGAAACACTATAAATAAGTCCAGAGTTTATATTATTTATAGCTGGTATCAGTTTTTACCTATATTCTTGCACTCATTTCTTCTAATTCCTTGAGGTGCTGTGCGTTCACAAGCCATTTCTCTTCATAGTTAGATTTATCTGTATCATATTGACTTTGTTGCTCTTTTAGTATTGCAATTTCATGATTAATTATTGGTAACGCTTTCCCTTGGGTAATTACTTTTTTTAGCAATTCAAACCGTGATGTTTCATTTATTTGACGCAAGAGTTGCGAGATACAACGACTAATGATAACTTCATTGCTAAAAGCAAGAATGCTATGAGATTCATCATCTTGAGATAATAATTGCTCGCTGACATCAAACAAAGCTTCTACAACTGAAGGGATATAATTCACAGGAATTTCTTCAGTAGAATTTTCTAACTGTTCTATAAACACCCTGGCTTGCGTTGTGCCGTTTGGAAGTTTTTGTTTAGCAAGTTCTATGAGATAATTTCTAAATTTCTCTGGATTTTCAACCAAACCAAGGATAATTTTTATCTGAATATTAGATAACTCACCTACTGATAACGATAAACGAAAGTAAATAGGAAATATTTCTAAACTACACACACGTAAATGTTCGCGCCATTCCAACTCTTGCTTTTCATCTAGATAAGTATTACCCAAAATGAATTTTAACTTAGGAAAAAGCTGCATTACCAGGTTTTTAACGGGCTGCTTGTCCTCATCTCGCAGTTGAGCAATCCAGGTATTCAGAAAATTTTTGAGTTCGTCTATTGAAAGGTTTACGTCTCCTACAAAAATATGAGGATTTTGATGGATTATACTATATATCTTTGGGCAAAAGACTCGCAAAGACTCAATAGCAATAAAATCAACAGGGTTTACTTCATCTTTTACTACTGGATACGTGACTGTTAAAGTGTTGATAAGACGAGTAATATCGCGGATGTTAGTAATAAAGTGTTCTATTCCTTGAAAGTAAATATCACCCCAGCGAGTTTGGTTGATTTGTTGTTTTGGGGTTTGAGAAAATATGTTATCAAGCTTTTCAAAAAGCAGCCTGCGAAGTGAGGTTTTATCAGGAATAGGTAACTCAAAACTAACTTGAATAATTTTTTCTAAGTATGTTTCTTCAGATATTTCTTTAGTATCTGCAATTTTTCTCATTACAACTTCTTTATCAAAAACCAGAAGATAGACAAGATTAGTAAAATTTCGCATTGCTTTAAAAATACGAAATAACTGCTTGATATCTTCAGCAGCCAACCGATCAATATCGTCAATTGTTACAACTATTCGCCTCTGCTGCTGTACTAGCGTGTCTTCTACTTCTTCTTTTAATTGGGAAGCTTCCTTGTCCTTTTCGTCCAATAATGCTGCTAAAGCCTTGCCAGTTTGAGCATAAGGTAGAGGAATATCTGAAATAATGGCGGCAAAATCAGCTACTCTCCCTTTCAAACCTCTTGACACAGATGATTCTTGGCTTAAAACGTTTTGTAATTGCTCAAAAAAGCGCCTTGTGATATTTTCGTGTCCAGACAATAACCAGGGATTAAAAGGAACGATGATTGGTTTCTCTTCCTCTGGCTTTTGCTGAAGATAGTGAGCTACAAAGTTTAATAATGTGGATTTGCCAGAGTTCCAAGAACCGTAAACTGCAATAACGAAACCTTCAGGAAAGGTCATTTTGCAAATACTGTCCGCTAGATACTTGGCAAAGTTCGCATGTCCTAGCAGGTCTTTTTCTGGATCAACTAAGGAGCTATCTGCCGATATATCGTTAATTTCTGTCTGTGGCATAAAAAAGTTTTTTACTGATGTTGCGATCGCCTGCGGCGGGGCATAGCCAATCGTGGCACATTCAGTAGGATGAGCAATGATACCTTAAGATAGAAATTTTCGGTGAAATAATTTCCTCAAGACTTATGCAATTGGTTTTAGATTAGTTCTTTGGCACCGCTGGAATTAGAAGGTTAAATAGACAAGTAAGAAATTGCAATGCCTTAAAACTTATTTATGAAATCTTATATAAGTTTTGCTAATTGTGGGTAATAGTAGCTATAACAATTTAACTCTTTAAATATTGACTAAATAAATAGTATGGTTCAGCCCCAAAAAGATGACATTTCAGTAGAAGCTAGTTCTCTTCCCCCTGTCCCCATTCAAGAAATTTCAGAGGATAGGGCATTAACAGAGACGGTACTTTTTCCAACTGCAAAACTGTTTCTAAAAATTTCTAAGCCAGAAATTCGCCAAAGTCTCAAGGCGTTAACTTATGAAAGTGTCTTTGCTGCGGTTCTTTATAGTATCATCGGCGGCGCGTTGCTCAGTAATTTCTTGCTAGAGTTAGGCGCTAGTCCAGTCGAAATTGGTCTACTCGCCGCTATCCCTCAGATGGTGAATCTACTCCAACCACTGGGAGCGTATTTGGTAAACCGAAGTACCAGCTTCCGCTGGTATTTCATGTGTATTTTCATCCCGTCGCGGCTGCTATGGTTGATTCTTCTACCAGCGATTTGGTTGGTTACTTCATCTCGTATTACTGGATACCAGGTAGTACAGCTGGCATTGGCAATTCTCTTAGTAGCTAATATTATCGAAGCTTTTGGCCGTGCGCCTTGGCTTGGGTGGTCAGCTGTCTTAGTACCTCAGCGATTGCGGGGGCGGTATTTCGGCTTTCGCAATAGTATTCTCGGTTTGACTAACCTAGTTGGTGTGCCTCTGCTAGGTTTAGCAGTATCGGCTTGGCCTGGTGGAACCCTTCAAGGTTATGGTGCAGTCTTGGTTCTAGGAATTTTGCTAGGGCTAATTAGTGTGGGCTGTCAGTTCTGGATGACCGATATAAACCCGCAGCTTTTAAAAGTTGCACATTCAGACACACCAAATCCACAGCCCCAAGGAATAGATTTTAGCTTGTTTAAAGATGCTAACTTTTTGAAGTTTGTGCTTTACCTGAGCATCTGGTGCTTTGCTGTTAACATCAGCGCTCCCTTCTTTAACCTCTATATGTTGGATAACTTGGATATAGATATTAGTGTGGTAACGATTTATCACGGCTTAGGAACTGGTGCAAATATGTTAATGCTGCTTTTGTGGGGAAAACTGGCTGACCGAATTGGAAATCGTCCGCTACTGCTATTAGTGGGAGTCTTAGTGGCGGTGACACCTCTGCTGTGGCTAGGTGTTGGAAACGATCGAATTTCTTTTTGGATCTGGCTACCCTTGTTGCATGTACTAGCTGGCGGGACGTGGGCGGCAATTGATTTGTGTACTAACAATTTGATGATGGGAATAGCACCACTACGTTATCAATCAAGTTATTTTGCGATCGCAGGTGCAATTGCTGGTATCACTGGAGCGATGGGTATTACTGTCGGTAGTTTTCTAGCAACTCTGCCTGGTGTTGCAGGTTTGCTAGGGTTGTTTGTTATCTCAGGCTTACTACGCATGGCTGCACTTCTACCCTTAGTTTTTATTCATGAGCAACGCTCTATACCATTGGGTCAGCTAATGCGATTGTTATTCCCAATCAAGCAGTCAACTCATTTGATAGAAGTGGAATAATAAGTTTTCAATTATGTATTTCAACAAGATTCCAGCAAACTATAGAGTCGTTGAGCCAAAATGAATGCGTGAATTACTCAAATGAGAAAGCAAACTGGGGTTTGAGTAAGTAAAAGCTGATTTTACTTGCGGAAAACACCAAAATGAGAAAGCAAACTGGGGTTTGAGAAAGCAAAAGCTTCTTTTGAGTAAGTAAAAGCTTATTTTGCTTGCGGAAAACACTAAAATGAGAAAGCAAACTGGGGTTTGAATAAGTCAAAGCTTATTTTGCTTGCGGAAAACACTAAAATGAGAAAGCAAACTCAGGTTTGAGAAAGCAAAAGTTCGTTTTGAGTAAGTCAAAGCTCATTTTGAGTAAGTTGAATGACATTTTTACTTAGTTCAATATGAATTTTAGTCTAGGCGATACCTTTCCTAAAGCCATATTATATTTATTGCGGACTAATAAAAATTAAAGTTTTATATCATGTCCGTTTGCTTACTTATTAAACTTCAAGAACCCCACCCCGCCAAAGCTACGCTTTGTTTCCCCTCCTGAAGAGCCTACCGTGTACACACAAGTTGGAAATAATTGACAAATCTGGGTTTTACCCCTCCCTAACCCTCCCCTTGTAAAGGGGCTACCGTGTACACACAAGTCAAATTACCCCCCTTAATCCCCCCTTATAAAGGGGGGAAATAAGAAATCTAGTTCCCTCCCCTTTCTAAGGGGAGGGTTAGGGTGGGGTAAAACTGACATGAAAAACCAAGTGAGTAAACTATTTCAGACTTGTGTGTACACCGTAGCCCGAAGAGCGGGGAGGGGTTGGGGGTGGGGGTGCAATGACAGTGGGAATCATAAATAATTACCCGGACTTGATATTAAAACCTGCAAAAGCAGGTTTTGCCTGTGTGCAAGCAAGATTAACTGCAATTTATAATCGCCACTTTTTCATTACAAATTACAAACTACGAATTAATAATGCAATTTGATACCCAACTGCTACCACGCATTAATGCCACAGCCAAAAGAGAAAATGGTAAACAATATTATGTAGATGCCAACGGAAATCGCTTTCCCAGTGTCACTACAATACTTAATGCCACCAAATCACAAGCAGACAGAGACAGATTATTAAACTGGAAAGCACGTGTTGGTACAGAAGAAGCTACCCGCATAACTACAAACGCTAGCCGTCGGGGAACCCAAACACACAAACAAATTGAGCGCTACCTTCTTGGACAAAACCCTGTTTGTCCCGAAGCAAGTCGCCCTTATTGGGAGAGTATCCAGCCAGTTTTACAACAAATCGACACAGTTAGACTTGTAGAAGGCTCTGTTTTTCATCATAATTTGAGCTATTCTGGCAAAGTTGATTGTATTGCTAGCTATCAAGGTATTCCCTGTATTTGCGAGTGGAAAACAGCAGACAAACCCAAAGGTTCAATTGAGCATTTATATGAACATCCACTGCAACTTACGGCGTACATAGGAGCAGCTAACGAATATTATCGAGATTATGGCATTCAGCTAAAGCACGCTCTCTTGGTAGTAGCAATTCCAGAAATGCCAGCAGAAGTATTTTGGTTTGAATCAGCAGTTATTAAAGATTACTGGGAGCAGTGGGAAAAAAGAGTCGCCCAATATTGGGAACGCAGAAGTGTTTGGGGTTAATCAGTGGGATTGCACAATTACCAAAAGACTGCATGTTCGTAACGTGAAGTAAATTTTCACGAGTAGTAACAACAAGCAATCTAACCTACACGATATGCAACCTATTCTTGGAACCCCTCTCCAAACCTCTCCCCGAAAGGTCGAGAGGCTTTGATTCTTGCTCCCCAACGCTAGTAGGGAAGGGGTTGGGGGTTAGGTTTGAGATAAAGTCGCACACGGCGTTAACCTTGTAATGGCAAGACAGTAATTAACTCAGAAAATCTTGCAAAATCACCTGTGTTGTGAGTGAGTAACTGAGGAATGCCATAAACTAGCATCGTAGCGACAATATTTGCATCATGAACTTGCTTACCACCGCTAGGAATTTCCTCCATAAGCGTCAGTAACCTTTCTGTCACTTGAGAACTATCTTCAGCCACCCGAAAGCGATTATAAAAATAGCGGAGATCCTGAATTACTATTGCAATGGGTAGTAGGTTAGCAAATTGTTGCGGACGGGTAAGGGTAGCCAAATATTCCCGCAATACTTGTCGGCTAATCCACAACTCAACTCCTGCATCATAAAAATCTTGAATAGCCTCTATAGCAGGTTGGTGAAATGGAGACTGAATCTGACTAGCGTACACCAGGATATTTGTGTCTAGAAAAACAGGATTACCGCCCCCAATCACCATACATATCCTCACGTCTTAAAGAAAGATTTTCAGGCCAAGGGCCATAATTATGCACAGGAAAGTTTAGAGGAGGGCGTTTTTCCTTGCTCTCTGCTTTCTCTGCCAAAGGCTTTTCATCAATTACTATTACCACCTGATGTTCACCCTCTGGAATATCCAATGGTAACTGCGCTGTAATTTTACCATCTTTGGTAACTGTGGCAATTGTTTCTATACTTTTCATCTCATTTATCCTTAATCAATCCATTACAGCTAACACAGCTTTCGGCAATAACTTATCTTTAAACCAAACAATTCTGGCGGGGACATCATTTAATTTTACTCCCGCCT
>NZ_JAVRCI010000096.1:0-23686 GCF_034530835.1 Nostoc sp. DedQUE12b
CTGCTCCCCTGCTCCCCTGCTCCCCTGCTCCCCTGCTCCTCTGCTCCCCTGCTCCCCTGTCGCCTGCTGCCTAATTCTTTGCTACCAACACACTCACAGCCGCAGCTAAAGATGTCCCACACCAATGACAGCCGATTTGTAGATTCTCTCCTGGGGAAACTTTATGACATTTGGGGCATTCTAAGCCATAAACTCCTGGCGGTGGTGCGGGGGGTGTTGCTGGGTGATGGTGATGTCCTAGATTTACTGCTGGATTGGGTGGCAGCAAAATTGTTGTTGGAATGCTACCTGTGGAAACGCTTGTAACATTGAGTTTTATTTGTCCCAAAGTGATACTAGTGCCTTCAGTTAAAGGCATTTCACCTTGGACTAATTGCCGTCCATCGATAACGGGGGGATTTTGCGATCGCAAATTCCTGATATAAAAGCGCTGTTGCTGGTGATGAAAAAATATTTCAACGTGCAGTCCAGACACAGTAGGATGACTCAGAACAATATCGCACCGGAGGGGGTCGCGACCGATGCGGACAGTGCCATGATTTTGACTTGGCTGTTGTTCGTAAATATTTTGAGTTTTATCTTGACCTGCATCGTGCCACTGTAAAGTTAGTGCGTTCATGGTTCTAACTTTCTAAATCGTATTTAGCTACTTCAACTTCTTTCTGTGCGATTCCTAACATGATTGAGTCGGTAGAAGCAAGTATTTAGAAAAAACTTCAACAAGCTTTATTTTGCCGACGCTAATTTATCAGCAATGCGTGTAGTTTCTGGCAGCCGATATTTGGACGTACAGCGCAATACATAGTCAATCGCTGTCGGTAAACTAATTCGATGACCACTGGATATGTACAGAGGTTTTACTCCTGTGCGCGATCGCAAAACTGCCCCAATGGTTTCACCTTTATATATAAGTGGTTGCGTGCTGCCTTTGGTTTCTGGCAATTCCTCATGCTTACCTACTAACCTGGACTTAGCTACACCAATTGTCGGCATATCTATAAGTAACCCTAAATGGCTAGCTATACCTAATCTGCGGGGATGAGCAATTCCTTGGCCATCACACAGAATGATATCTGGTGTTGTGTTAATTTTCTCCAGGGCATCGAGGACAGCTGGGATTTCCCGAAATGAGAGGAACCCAGGAACATAAGGAAAGGTCGTAGGACGATGTGTTAGGCTTGTCTCGATTACTTGCAAATCAGGAAAACTCAGCACTGCGACAGCGGCACGGCTAATTGTTCCATCAGCTTCAAAACCCATATCCACCCCAGCAACATACTGGATAGGTTCTTGCAGTTGATCTTCAGTAATTACTTGATTTTGCAGCGTTTCTTGGATAACTATGGCTTCTTCTAGCGTCGAAGGCCAAACATGATCTCGGGAAAACTTCATATTGAAAATTGGAATTAACTGATTAATATTAATCCTGTTAATTTGGCAACCACAAAAACAAGAGTTTTTGATGTTGATACAGGGAAAATATATTTTTGTAAAAGTCTGTGAAAGACCATCTTTATACTAAATATTTTAGACCAGGTTAGCTGAGATCTTGCATCACAATGTTACTTAAGGCTGTCAAGAGGGAATCCTGAGAATATAAGCTTATTTTCCTAGATTTTCTCTTTTACTGGTTATGACACAGCCAAATATTCTAAAACTTGCAAAACAGGGAGATGCAGAAGCGATCGCATCTCTGATGAACCGCCACTTATACCCCAAAGGGATCAACGCAAAAGTTGCTTTACAAGATGCTTGCTTAGAGGTAACGCTAGAATCTGCCCAAGTACTAAATCAGCAAATTTTAGTTGCATTTATCCGCAAAGGGTTAACAGCTTTAGGGGCTGCATCTGTTGAAAGAGTCAAAATTTATGGACAACAAACAGGTAAGGAGTTTCCGACTTGGAGTAAAGAGTTTGATTTGGGCATGGTAGAAGCTGATTTAGAACCAGTAGATGATGAACACTCTTCTAGTAATCCTCAAAATATAACTATTTATATTAACTTAAGTGGCGATACTGCGCAGGGATTAACAAACCAAGATTTTGAATTTATTGCTAATCAAATCAGTACTGATATTTTATCTTCTTGTACTGACGTTTTTATTCAAAAAGTAAGTATTAGTAATGGTAGCTCTGTGATTACAAAAGAACGTTAGTATTTAATCTCTCTTACATAATCATGTATAAAACAGTCTCCAATCTGGCTTTTTACAAGAGATATGATAAATCCAACCAAACTTTAAATATAGGAATAAAAAAGTCTGAAAATATTTTTTATAGGTGTAAAAAGAGAATCATAATATAGACAATAAATAATTTATATTTTGCATTTATAGGTTATGACGCAGCCGAATAATCAAGAAGTTATTAAGCAAAAAACACAAAACTTTTACTGGCCATTATGGTTTCCTTATCCTAGCTCTTGGTTAAAAGCATTGATTTGGACTCTATTTTTGAGAGTTATTATATTTATAGTCAAAAATACTGGAAAGCTAGGCTATGATATCGTATATTTTGCACACAGTTTGCAATTATTTGTTATATTTACAATATTGTTAATCTTATCTCCAATTCCTATAATTTCTTTGACTCATCATTGCTTACACTTACTTATTAGTCGGTTTATATCAGAAATTCAAGCACCCGAAATAGGTAAAACACAAGGATTTTTACCAGGAATAATGAGTTGGTGGGAAGGATTGTACGCTTGGCTTGTAATTGTAATTTCTATACTGATAGCAGCGTTCTTTTCTACAATAGTTCTACCATTATTTTATTCTAGCTTCGATAGACAAATTGAATATTATACACAAATACAAAACATCAATAATAATATAGGATTAATATTTGGGTTATTCTATATTTCTGCTAGTGCCCTGATTTATCAAATTGAATATTTAGTAAAACATCGAATAATATCTGCTTATTCTGGCAATAAACAAAAAAATACAAGTGAATCAAACATTAATTTAGAAACAGAGACAGAACTCAATAAATTGCGTGGCAAAATGGGATTAAACACAATAAAATCAAATATTTCATTGAGCAAGAGGCAAAATACAATTATCGAGCTTCGACGGAAGGCTCGTAATTTAAATAAAAAGTTATTGATCGTTTTTATAATATTTTCAATTCCTCTAGGAATATACTTTTCTTCAAGATTTTCAGAAATACTCCCTCTAACTTCTAAAAGTTCAACACAAATCCCATCAAAGTCTGTATTAGTTCCACCCTCACCAGTGACTTCAGAATCGCCGACTGTGTTACTCCAAACTGATACATTCCGAGAGGCAGTAAGTAAAGCAATTAATGCAGCTAACCTGACTCAATCAGCAAAATCTTCAGATGAGTGGAAGACAGTTGTGAGTCATTGGGAAGGTGCGATCGCACTTATGAAATTCGTGCCATCTTCTAGCCCAAATTATGTAGTAGCTCAACAAAAAATCAAAGAATATCAAAAAAATCTTAACTACGCCGAAAAAAATGCCGTCGCTGGCAAGTAACGCGATCACACCTCAAATCTAAACTAGAAAAAGGAGCGCGTTGTTTACCACCGTAGGCATCGCTCAACTATCCCTATCAAAATAAAATTCTATGAAGACTAAAACATTAACTGCCATTCTTCACAAAGAAGAAGATATGTATGTTGCTGAATGTCCTGAAGTCGGCACAGTTGACCAAGATGAAACAATTGAAGAAGCTCTTGCTAATCTTAAAGAAGCTACTTTGTAAGCGCGATCGCTCTTATTTTTACCTATGCTGATGAAATGTGATGGATTTATCCTTTAGAAAGATATCCGGTTAATTCTCCCTAGCTAAAATTTTATAATAAAAGTTATTTCGCACCCGAAGCCAATCATGACAGAAGGAAAAACGCGGCGTAATTTCCTAATTACTAGCATTGCTGTAACTGGAGGTATTGTGGCAACTAATGCTTTTGAGCAAAATACTACCAACACTGCAACACCGCCAGCAACTATCCCAGAACGGTTACTGGGACGCACGCAAGTAAAACTCCCGATCTTCGGGTTAGGAGGAGCAGGACAAACGCCGTTATCCTGGGAAGGAAAAGAGGGTGATGCTACAGCAATTATTCAAAGAGCGCTAGAACTTGGCATTCGCTACTTTGATACAGCCGCTAGTTATGGGCCGAGTGAAGATTATTTAGGCAAAGTGCTACCACCCCATCGCTCAAAGGTGTTTTTAACAAGCAAGACGGATCAAAGAAATCGGGATGGTGCATGGCGAGAATTGGAGCGATCGCTTAAACGTCTCAATACAGATTATCTCGATTTGTGGCAGTTGCATCACGTCTCTTTTTCCGAAGAACTCGACACCATCTTTAGTGCATCTGGTGCAATTAAAGCTTTAGAAGAAGCCATAGAACAAAAATTGGTGCGGTTTGCAGGTATTACTGGACATCACGACCCTCAAGTGATTGCTGAAGGGTTACGTCGCTATCCTTTCCACACTACACTGATTCCTGTGAATGCCGCCGATAAACACCACCCACGTCCATTTATCCCAGTGGTTCTAACAGTTGCTCAAGAAAAAAATGTCGGTGTGATTGCGATGAAAGTCCCGGCTTATGGTCGGCTGTTTAAATCAGGTGGGTTGGCAGGTATGGAGCAAGCTTTAGGTTACACAATGTCTCAGCCTGGAGTTCATTGTTGTGTAATTGCCGCAGAAACCATTGCACAATTAAAGAATAATGTCAATATAGCGCGGGCTTTTGTGCCTCTGAAGGAGCAAGAATTAACAGCGATCGCTCAACGGGCTGCTAATGTCTGGGAAGATAGTACATTCTTCCGTGCTTGGACTTAGCCCAACCTTGCACATATTACAAAGTGTATTTTTACTAATCACGCTGATAATATTGTGCCGCTTGCGACATATTAAATTGTAATAGCTTCTCCTCTAACAACGTGTAGCTCAAACCCGGCTTAAAAGGCAAAATATTCAAACTGCGAATAATTTCTGACGCTACAGCCTTTGCTAGTAATGGTGGTACAGAGTTACCAACTTGTCGAAAACCGTGCCATTTGGTTACATGAAATCTAAACCAATCGGGGTAAGAATGCAATCTCGCCGCTTCCCTAACGGTGATACAGCGGGGCGTAGATGGATGAATCGGTCTAGGAGATGTGAAAGAACCCCTGTACTTATCTGTTCCGGCTCTTAAAGTATTACAGACACCACCAGGATGTAGCTTATGAAAACGACTAATTTTTTCTCTATCGCCTTGTTGAGTCTCCTGAAAACGTTTAACAGTTTCCGCAGAATGTTTGGTTCTTAAACTTGAAGAAAGTATTCGCAAATCATATTCTCGTTTGTAAGAATAATCATCATCTAGGCATTTTATACCGCGAAGTACAAGACCATAATTACTAGGCTTTTCGTAGTCTGCAACAACCCAATCTCTTGTTAGCAACTCTGGATATTTTTCTATTTCAGGTAAATCTCCAATTGCATCCCATACTGTAGGACTCGATGGAATGTCAGATATTATTTTTGAATTTAAATTATTTAGTAATGCTTGTTTAGTAATCGGCTGAGGATATTTCGGTAACTCTACATCCTCTCTTGCACCTATAAGAAATAATCTCTCACGGGACTGTGGTACTCCGTAATTTGCAGCGTTGAGAATTTGATAATTTTCTTCTACTTTATAGCCGTGAATTCTAAAATCGCTAATTAATGTTTGGAGGATTTGTTTATGTTCACCAACCGTTATCCCCCGGACATTTTCCATCACAAAGAATTTCGGTTTTAGTTCAATAACCAGTCGATGAAAGTGAAATACCAAAGAGTTTCGAGGATCGTCAACAGCCCGTTTACCAATTAGGGAAAATCCTTGACATGGTGAGCCACAAATAACCACATCAATTTCGCGATCGCCAATCTCAGACCGATTCCTAATTTCTTCCCCGGTAGTATCCACAACACTTTTACATAACACTCTCGCATAAGGGAAGTTAAACTCATGTGTTGCACAGTGGATCGGGTCGATTTCCACAGACGCTAGCACATCAAAACCAGCTTGCTCAAAGCCAAGAGTCATACCGCCCGCACCAGCGAATAAGTCAACTGCGATCGCTCGTTGTTTTTTCATCTCATAAGCCATGACACCTCAATATATTTGGTCGCATTTGCAAAATTTCTTGAGCCGCGCGATCGCAAACCCCAACTTCTCCTAAACTTTGCCGCATTTCTTCATAATCTAGCAAAGTTTGCTCTCTGCGACTGGGATTGAGTAGCAGTTCCATCGCTGCTTGGGTAATATTTTTTGCTGTGGCTTGCTCTTGTAAAAATTCTGGCACAATCGGCTTCATCACTACTAAGTTAGGTGGCGATGCAAAGGTTATTGAACCTTTGAGAATTTTCCGAGCGATCCACGCAGTCAGGCGACTGAGGCGATAAACTACAACCTGTGGCACATTTAACAGAGCGAGTTCTAGATTGACAGTACCAGATTTGCTAATGGCTAAATCAGCAGCGGCAAAAACTTCCATTTGTTGACCTGATATAACTGTCGCCCGTAAACCGTAACGCTTAATAGCCTCTTCGATTGGCTGTCTATAGACTTCTAGCGATAGGGGAATCCAGAAACGAACTTCAGGTAATTTAGCTTGAATAGTTTGGGCAGCTTGAAAAATTACTGGTAAAAGATATTTTAGTTCTTGGCGGCGAGAGGCGGGGAGGAGTGCGATCGCAATTTCTTCTGGAGCAATCCCCAGTGTTGCACGAGCTGCTTCCCTACTAGGAGCATCTTGCATTCGGTCAACCAAAGGATGTCCCACCCAACTAACTTTTGCGCCTTTCTCGCGAAAGTAACGGGCTTCTTGTGGAAAGATTGCCAACAGCTTATCTGTAAAACCAATAATTCGGTTAGTTCTCCGCAAACTTATTGACCAAGCCCACTCTTGGGGAGCAATGTAATACACCACAGGTACATCTGGCAGATGCTGTTTCATATAAGTCCCAATTTCCAGATTGGGAGTCATATAATCGATCAGCACTACCAAGTCAGGTGGATTTTGCTTTAAGGAAGCGATCGCCTGACGTTGCACCTGAAGAGTCGGTAAAACATAAGGTAGCCCTTCTAGAATACCCATTGAGCCAATACTACTGGTATTTCCCAGCAAAATTGCCCCAGCCTCTACCATTTTTTCGCCACCCAGCGCCACAATTTCTAATTCCAACCCAATTGCCGCAGCTTGACGCTTCAGCGCTGAAATTAGTAGCGACCCTTGTAAATCGCCAGATACTTCGCCAGTGCTGATAAATATCCGCATTTGATAATTGGTAATTAGTAAAAATTAAGAGTTTAGGAGTTAGGAGTGAAGAGTTAAAAACTTAAGTCATCAACTCATAACTCATAAATTATGATGTCTGGCCAATTAACCAAAATTCCTCACAACCCCATCCCGCCAGCTACGCTCTTGCTCCCCTCCTCACTTGCGGGGAGGGGTTGGGGGTGGGGTGCTTGTGGATAAATCGACAGACATGATATATCTTACATCTCACGATTCATCACTTGCGCCTTTTTTCCCTTTACAGGGAATTAAACCACGTCTTCCAGGCATCTGAGAAAGTAGAAGGAAGCGTCGCAGATGCTGCAATTCTTCGCTATCTCCTAACAATTCCAACTGTTCCAAAGCATCCTTAAAAGACAAATCAGAACGGTAGAGAATGCGGAAGGCTTTTTTCAGCATTTGTAAATCTGCTGAGTCCATACCAGACCGTTTGAGTCCGACAAGATTGAGGGTTCGCACCCGCGCTGGATTTCCCTCCACCAGCATATATGGGGCCACATCTCGGTCAATACGTGCCATACCTCCCACCATTGCTTGTCTACCAATATGCACAAATTGGTGGACACCTAAAACCCCACTTAGCCTAGCGCGTGATTCTATATGGACATGACCAGCCAATGCCACAGAGTTAGCAATCACTACTTGATCTTCAATGACGCAGTTATGAGCCACATGGACATAAGCCATCAAAAGATTACCATCGCCAATTACCGTCGCTTCACCAGCACCGGTAGCACGGTTAATGGTAACGTACTCACGAATCAAGTTGTTATCACCAATTTTGACCCAGGTTGGTTCTCCTACAAACTTCAGATCCTGGGGTTCCATGCCGATGGCTGCACCTGTAAAAATCTGATTTTGCGCCCCAATTTCACAAGGTCCCTCTAGTACTGCATGAGCGCCGATTATTGTTTCAGGGCCCACTTTGACATGCGCTCCAATCACAGCATAGGCACCGACTTGCACTGTATGGTGGAGTTCCGATTTCGGATGAATTACAGCAGTTGGATGAATTAGCGTTTTCAAGGGTGAATCTCCAGAACTGTCTTAATAATCCAGCGCCAGGCGGTTTTTTTGAGGCAGCGCGTTACTCTGGTTAAAAGAGTTGTACCGACTACCGCCCCATTGGGGCGACTGGCGTTGTTGAGCGTGAAATATTTCAGTGAACGAAAGTGTCGGTCAAAGCAAGTTAAGTGTGTTTGTGAGTGCGTCTCGTAGAGAGGGCGGCGAAAATCAAAAAATTATCAGATGCTATTGTGGATTTTTTAACTGTTATCCTTTTTTAGGATTCAGTAGGGGCATTTCACGGCTATGCCCATACCACGAAAGCAAACTTTTAGCTAACTAAAGAAAACATTAATTCTCCTTCACAAGCAAGTTGACCATCAACTTCGGCACGACCTTGCATCTTACCGAAACGACGTTGTTTTACCCATAACAGTTCCACCGTCATTACTAGTTGATCCCCCGGCACGACCTGGCGACGAAAGCGAACTTTATCGATACCAGCGAAGACGAACAGCCCGCCTTCTACCGAAGACATTTGAGTTAGGACAATGCCTCCAACTTGTGCCATTGCTTCAACAATTAGCACCCCTGGCATCAGTGGACGTTCAGGGAAATGTCCTTGAAAATGGGGTTCGTTAATAGTGACATTTTTAACCCCAACAGCTTTTTTACCTGGTACGTAGTCAATGATTTTGTCTACAAGTAAAAATGGGTAGCGATGGGGTAGCAATTTCTGAATTTCTTCAGATGTGAAAGTTGTTTTAATCTCAGAACTGATTGTAATCTCATTTATACCCTGTGGTTCGGTAGATGTAGGTGTAGTCGTATCGATGGTATTCACTTCAGTGAGGATTGACATTGGCCGTGTAGTTGATTTTTTATTTAAAAGTTGAGTAGGCAGGCGTATATCCAAAGCCTTAATGAATCCTGGATGAAAACTTTAGATCAGATCTACAATCTAAAATCGTTCGACTGAGCGACTTATGCCGAGCATCTCGACTTGGCCCGATGGAACCGGAGGCGAGGTAAGCCGAAGTCCAAAATCTAAAATTTTCTGAGCCAGTTGAATGTGTAAATTATGGCTGGCTTTATACGCTAAAAAATGAGCACGAGGAAAAGTTCCTAGTAAACTCAAATCTCCTACTAAATCCAAGATTTTATGACGGACTGGCTCATTTGCAAATCTCAACGGTGGATTTAGCCAGCCTTCTGGGCCACAAACGAGTGCATTATCCAAACTGCCACCTTTAATTAATCCTGTTTTTTGTAAGTGTTCAATTTGGTGTAGTAACCCAAAAGTACGCGCAGGAGCAATTTCCGCAGCAAAGCTAGCAGATGCTTTTCCTAGTTCAGCGGTTAGTGACCAACTATGCCATTGATTACCAATAGCGGGCAGGTCAAAATCAATACCGTAACTAAAGCGGGTTTCTGGTGCTGGGAGGGCACATACAAAGGCATCCCCTTGATAGACCCATAAGGGTTCTGTAATAGCTAAGGGAACTTGGTTGTTAGCGGGTTGTGAGACTAAGCCAACTTGGGCAATATTGGCTGTCCACACACTTGCTGAACCATCTAAAAGTGGGACTTCTGGGCCATCAATTTCAATCCGGGCATTATCCACGCCCATACTTGAAAGTGCTGCCAATATATGCTCTACCGTGCGAACATATACCTCACCCTTACCCAACTGAGTTGAGAGAACAGTGTGACTAACTGCTGCAACTTGGGCTGGAACGATCGGCAAATCCGGTAAATCCACCCGCACAAAGTAGCGTCCACTTCCCACCTCGGCTGGTAATATCCGCACTTGGGTATTCACACCGCTATGCAGTCCCACCCCTATTTGGGTGATTTGGGCTGCTAGAGTGTGCTGTCGCATAGCCGAAAAGTCAATATATTTCCTTTAGTATTGTTCATCGTCTGTTTTGGCAAACTCCCTGATATTCCCTGAAAAATGTCATTAATCCCTTTATCGGAACAGTATTGAGGTAAATGTAAAAATTAGCAAGCTAATTTAGAAAGAGAATTGTCATTAGTCCTTTGTGATTCACTAATGACCAATACTTCTCTACGAGAGGCTGCGCCAACGACTACGCTCAGTACAAGTGACCAATGACTAATGACTAATTAAAATCTTTCGCCAATACCGAAATTAATCCGGCTATCACCATCATCGTTGATACCGTAATCAATCCGAATCGGCCCCAGTGGAGACTGGACGCGAACGCCAAGACCATAACCATAGCCACTGCCATTTTTGTTCAATACTTCAGCAGCCCTAGTACTAGTTCCCAGGTCACTGCCGAGATCAAAAAATAGTGCGCCGCTAACTACTGAAAAAACTGGAAAGCGATACTCAACTGATGCTTGCACATAAGAGCGTCCACTACCTAATGCTCCTTCTTCATAACCCCGAACGGAGTTGCTACCCCCAAGGGTAAAAGCTTCGTAGGGAGGCAAGTCACCGAGGATAGTTCCTGCTTGCAAGTTAAATGCTAAGGTTTGTGCCCCTTTGCTGAGGTTAATCAGCTTAAGGGGTAAATATTGGCTGTAGCTACCCCGCAATCTGGTGAGGAAGATGTTGCCTAGCCCCACAGGGACTGACTGATCGACTCCAAAGCGGAGATAAGAACCACTAGTGGGTTGCAGGGGATTATTACGGAGATCGCGCTGTGCCCCCACTTGCAACAGTAGTAAATCGTCTTGGCCGCTGCTAGAGAGGGTCAGTGGAATTTCATCACTCAGGCGGTTTCCAGTATCATCATCAAATACCGCTCCTGTTTTTCTCAGATTGCCATCAGCATCACGGGCGGAAACTCGTTGATACTGTAAACCCGCTGAGGCAGTCCAGACAGAAGTTTTATAAGGATTGGCAGACAGGGGACGGGTAAAGGTGACACCACCACCTAGACGGAGAATGCGGGGGCGATCCTGAGAATCTACATCCGTGGGATTACCCGGATCAAACGTCCTAATGTCTTCATCTTTACCATCAAAAATCAACGAAATAGAACTGCGACGGAAAATATTGGTTGTGTAGGAAGTCCGGTAAGGATCTCCTGCGATCCAGGGGTCGGTAAACCGCAAGTCAAACAGCAGTTCTCGTTCTCCTACTTGTATTTCTGTCCCCAGTTTTTGGTTCCTACCGTTCAGGTTTTGCTGTTGATAGCTAACTGTTCCAAAAAGTCCGCTAGCAGAACTAATCCCTGCCCCAGCCGCAATAGAACCGCTGCTGCGTTCAGCTACATTCACTACTACATCCACCTTGCTGGGGTCGGTACCAGGGTCAAGGGACACATTCACATCTTCAAACAGTCCCAGCCCATACACGCGCTGTAGGTCTTTTTGCACTGTGTTGCGATTGAATACTTGTCCTGGCTTCAACTCCACTTCTCGAGTAATGATGTACTCCTGTGTCCGTCCGCGAATTGGTTGTCCTTTCTCGTCTGTTTCCTGACCATCTTTGTTGCGGAACCGGACTCTAATATTCTCTACTACCCCTTCTGCTACTTGTAAGGTAACAACTCCGCTTTCAGAGACTTGTGGCGCTCCAATTACGTTGGCTAGGACGTAACCTTGATCTTGATACCGCTTGTTTAACTGCTTGATGCCTTCTTGCAAATCACGCAAATTGAGAATTTTGCCATACTGCTCCTTAAATACTTCATCCACAGTGTTAGCTGGGAGTACAGAAGCGACACCAGTGCCAGGATTGGCTTGCACTTCTACTTTGCTGAGGACGGGGTTAGGCTGGACAACAAAGCTTACCCGCACTCCTAAGGGGGTATCTTCTGGCGCTGCTTGGACGTTGGAGAAAAAGCCAGTACCAAAGATAGCGTTAATATCTTCTTGCAATTGGCTGCGGGTGGTTGTTTGTCCTGGTTGGGTACGAATTACTCTGTAAACTTGGCTTTCCAGTTCTGGTGATAGTTGGCCAGCCTGGGATCTAACTACTACTTCCGATACCAGTACGCGGGGATCGTTGGCTTCTGGGGCTGTGTTGGGTTGAGTATTGCCCGGAGTTGCCGGTGGGTTAACATTCTGCGGACCAGGAGTAGTGCCTGGGAATGGCGCAGGCGTTCTTTCTTGACTAGGTGGGAGAGGAATGTCTGGAGCGGTTGATGGTTCGGGAGTTGTCGGTAATAAAGGTTCCGTTGTCGGTGGATTGACATTTTCTGGGACTGGAGTGGTCTCAGGAGTTGGGGAAGGCGTTGGTTCTTGAATTTCTGGCGGTGGAATATCTGGAGCCGGAGACGGCTGTTGAGTAGGGCTGGGATTGATTTCAGGGGTTTGTGCAGTTGTTGACGTTGTGGAGGTTGGCACAATTACCTCTGGGGTCGCGCCCGCTGCTGGGTTTGCAGGGTAAATTGCGACGACGCGGGATTGGGGACGCTCCGCTTCTATAACTCCTGTGGATTTAGGTCGAGATTCTAAACTTTTACTAGAGTTAAGCTGACCAGTGTCCTTTTCTGGCTGCTGATTTGTTTCTAGTGTCAAAACTTCTGTTGTCTGTTTTGAACTGTTGGCGGTTTCTGCATTTGCACTCAATGAGCCACCCAAAGGGGCTGCAATTGCTACTGCTGCCAGCAATACGGGAGATAAACGCATTTTACTTATATTCCTCTTCACGACCACACACACACCATCACAAGGCAATAATGCCCTTATGCCAAAGGTAAAATTTCAAAACATAATTTTTTTCTTTTGCTTTTTTACTTTACAAGGCAAAAGGCAAAAGGCAAAAGTTAAATATAATTCCTTCTGACCTTTTGGTTTTTACCTGGTTAACTTGTAGTTTCTACTGCTTTTAGCACTCTTTGTAAAACCTCCTGGTAAGCATCCTCTACATTTCCTAAGTCTCGGCGAAAGCGATCTTTGTCCATTACTCGACGGTTTGAGTCCTTTTCTGCGGTATCCCACAAACGGCAGGTGTCGGGGCTAATTTCATCTGCCAAGAGCAACTGCTGTTGTGAGTCCAAACCAAACTCTAGTTTGAAGTCTACTAGGGTAATGCCACACCGCTGCCAAAAGTTGTTCAGAAATTCATTGATTTGCAATGCAAGATGTGTAATTGCATCTACTTGTTCCGCAGTCGCTAGTTCTAGCAGGTAGAGGCGATCGCGTGTCAACAAAGGATCTCCTAATTGATCGTTTTTATAATAAAACTCAACCAAAGGCTGTTTCAGAATTGTACCCACTGCTAAACCTGTTTGCTGAGACAAACTGCCAGCAGCAATATTTCTGATCACTACTTCTAAGGGTAAAATCTTTACTGCCCTCACCCGCATTTGATTCGGGGCAGGGCTGTCGATAAAGTGAGTCTTTATACCATAAGCCTCTAACTGTTTAAAAAGCTGGCTAGAAATGCTACAATTAATTTTTCCTTTCCCTTGGATGTTGCCACGCTTTTGGGCGTTAAACGCCGTGGCATCGTCCTTAAAATCAGCCAACAAGACTTCTGGATCGTCCGTTGTATAAAGAATTTTTGCTTTGCCTTCGTATAATTTGGAATTAACAGACATGGTGGCAGGTAATGTTTTAGGCGATGGACAAAAGTCGTCCTTTGAGGCTTCACCATTTTATCTTTAGTTATTAACTATTAGCCATTGGTGACTATTTAAGACAAAACAGGGGCAGGGTAAAATAAGTCATAACTAATACCCAGACCAATTTTCTCTTCTGGGTCGCTCGTTAATAGGCAGTTGCCAAAAATTTAGAACTAAATCTCTAACTTTTAATAGACGACAATTAACTTTTGCATGTAGTATCTTTGCCTAAGTGGTTTTACTATCAGGGTTGTAATTGTTTTTCAAAAATAAAGTTACTATTACATACTGGTATGTGATAATAATTTGTACCTCAAGGTTTTGACTGAAGCTAATTACAATTTGAACTTCATAAATTAAGATGAGATAAATTGACTACCGGGAGAAAAATCAAATATTTTCTCTAGTTACTTTAGCGCCAAATTTTGTGTAATATTTACAACACAAAGTATTTTAAGCTTTATCCTCGTAGTATCAAAATCTGAATCAACCAATTTCTACATCACCAATTGGAAAAGGAGTTGGATGATTTGATTTCCCCCAGTTTGACAAAAGAAGATTAGGTTAGCTAGTGATTCAGCTTCACAAATCTAAACACAAGGTGAATTCAATAAATGGAGAAAAAAATAGTGAACAAGGATGATTTTCTCTTCCCTCGTGGTCGCTACTACGGTCAGGTGAAGCCAGAAAACTTGGTTTTTAATGCCAATTTACAGGAATTTGCTCAACGCGTAAGTTACATTTGCAATTTAGAAACAGGTGGAAAAGTGCCTCCAGATGAAGCTTACGAACAAATAAAGGAACTATGGAAACAGTTGAAACGCTCAAAAAAAGAGCTAGGAATTGGCGAAGCTCCGTTTCAAGATGACCAGGGAGAGACTAAAGATTAAATGGGGAATGGGATACGGGGCATTGGGAACTGACAAGTGACCACTGACTACTTAGTAAGCATTGTCCAAATACCATCCCAGGACTCTGGAGGCGGCGTTTGTTGGTAATTACGCGCACGCTCTAGGTGGATATTAACAGCTTGGTCTTGTGGTTGGATAGATTTAGCGGACTCGAAAGAAGCGATCGCTTGTGAGAAGTTGCGCGATAAATAAGCATCGCGTCCAGTATGATAATGAAATAAAAACTCTTGAGTGTTGGCATCTAGGGGAGTGTTGCGATCGCCAATTAACTCGTAGATATTAACTGCCTGGTGTTTCCCTTTGACTCGGATTTTATCTAACTGGCGCACCCAAATGCGATCGC
Source organism: Nostoc sp. DedQUE12b (assembly GCF_034530835.1). Classification (NCBI taxonomy): domain Bacteria; kingdom Bacillati; phylum Cyanobacteriota; class Cyanophyceae; order Nostocales; family Nostocaceae; genus Nostoc; species Nostoc sp. DedQUE12b. The sequence goes on from NZ_JAVRCI010000096.1 coordinate 15,124, forward strand.
TGCACAATTGGTAAGTAAATTCACTTAAAATAATATCACAACCGTAATCTTTAGTTACTGCTTCCAAGCGCGAACTTAAATTTACACCATCTCCAATGACGGTGTAATCCATCCGTTTACGGGAACCAATATTACCCGAAACCACATCCCCAGAACTAATCCCAATGCCAATACGAATTTGCGGCTGCGCCTGGATAATTCGCCGTTGGTTAAATTCCTCTAAGCGGCGTCTCATATCTAACGCTGACTGCACAGCCCTCCAAGCATGATTTTCTGTCAATGGTAGCGGCGCACCAAATACCGCCATTAAGGCATCACCAATAAATTTATCGAGAGTGCCTTCGTGGTTAAAAACCGCCTCCACCATCGTTTCAAAATATTGATTGAGCAGCAATACCACCTCAGCTGCGCCAAGATTTTCCGTAAGTGTTGTATAGCCCCGGATATCAGAAAACAAGATAGTTACTTCCTTCCGTTCGCCTACCATTAAAGCATCTTCCCCTAGTGCCATAACTTGTTCAGCGACATGGGGCGTCAGGTAGCGGGACATGGTAGTTTTCATCCGTTTTTCCTGAGTAATGTCTTCTAAGACCACCAAACCACCACGTACACCGCCTTCTGGGTTAGTCAGGGGATTAACAGTAAGATTTATATTGCGCTCTAATGTTTGTACCTCATTAGAAGTGAGAAACTCAGATTGGGGAGTCAGAGGTTGATTCCAGGGAATAAAAATATCGGGGTTAGTGCGATCGCGCAGTGCTAGTATTGAGTGCTGAGTGCTGAGTGCTGAGTGCTGAGTTTCAGTCAGTAATCGGCACGGGCTAAACGCCCCGCTATCGCTAACAGTACTCAGCACTTGATAAATTCCCAGTATCAAACTTTGCTCAGGCACATAATGTTTAGCTCCAGTTTTGAGACTATCTTCTAGTCGCATTTGGAGATTTTCAATTGGCACAACTTCCCAAACTAGGCGACCAATCAAATTTTGTTCCCACAAAAGTTTGTTGTTCTTGCTATTAGCGTCTCCTATCGGACAACCCAGCAACTCTAGGGCTGCATCATTAATCGTGACAATCTGTCCTGCCATATCTGTAGAAATCACAGCATCTGACAGACTTTGTAAAATGTCTTTTTGATACTGTTTTTCTAATAGCACATTTTCAAACAGTCGAGCATTTTCTAAGGCAATTCCTGCCTGATTATTAAAAGCTCGCATAAACTCTTCATCAGAAGCAGTAAAACTGCTTTGCTGCTTATTAATTAATTGTGTAACGCCAATCAATTCATTTGCAGAATTAAATACTGGTAAACACAGGATATTGCGAGTTATATAACCAGTTTTTTTATCTGTAGTCGGGTCAAAGCGGGGGTCTTTATAAGCATCGGAAATATTTAAGGCTTCACCAGTAGAAGCTACATATCCAGCAATGCCACGATTAGCGGGAATGCGAATTTCTATCAAGTTTGTGCCATCTGCTGCCACTGCAACTTTCGTCCAGAGTTCGTTAAGTTCTTTACGATATAAAAACAGTGTGCTGCGGTCTGCTTGCATTAAAATTCGAGCTTGTTCCATGACTATCTGCAAAGTTGCTTCTAAATCTAAACTTTGCCCCAGTGTTTGAGTTGCCCGCAACAAAGCCGTTGCGCCTCTTTGATTACGAGCCGCTACATAAAAAGATTGGCAGCTTTCCAGAATAATACCAATTGAAGCAGCAAAGTCTCGAAAACGTTCTTCATCATCATGATTAAACGGAACATTCCCGGTTTTATTAGCTAGTTGCACTACCGCTACAGTTTGGTTTTTGCTACTGATAACGGGCATACATAAAATATTACGGATTTTGTAGCCCATTTGTTTTTCAAGTTCTGGGCTAAATAGAGGATGAGTATAAGTTTCAGATATATTTAGATATTGACTTGTACTAGCAACATGACCAGGGATACCCACTGTAATGGGAGTACGAATTTCTAAGAATTTTTGGGTATTATCTTGAGGAACTTTTGACCACAGTTGACCTTTGTCATAATCAACTAAAAAAATGGCTGTATGTTCTGCTTGGAGAATTTGACCAATTTTGAGTGTGATAGCTTCTAATACTTTCTCCAACATAGTTTCTAGAGCTTCATTATTGATTAGTTCAATAGCTCTCAGAAATTGCTGGAACTCAGCAGTTATAAAGTCGAGTAAGCAAACAAATTCATTAACAGATAAGTCTTTGACGCGACGCAGTAAGGCGTGAGCACGATTAACTTGAGTCAATTCAGTTAATGTAGCCAAGACGCTACCAGAGTTGGGGAGTGTCACGTTGCTTCGCTCCGAATTCAAAATTCAAAATTAATAATCCCCATAAATAAATGGGCTTGTATCATGAGTTTGTTTCGGTCATGGGAATTTTAGATTTTAGATTTTAAATTTTGAGCATTGGGCATTGGGTATGGTTATTAATTCTTCCCCTCTACCTCCCCTGCTCTCCCTAATCCCTGACTTCCCCACTCCTTACCTCTTATTTTGCCAACTGTTCAGAAAATATCACCTTTTGATAGTAATCTTGTAACTGCCTGGTGGCGGCTGCCCAACCCCAGCTTTCTGCTTCTTGGCGGGCATTTTGACGGATGATATCTCGTTGTTGTTTTTGTTCTAAGAGTCGAATAGTAGCAGCTAACGCTCCTTGAACATCTGCTGTTGGCTCAAAAAGATATCCATTTACCCCATCTGTTACAATATCGGGAATTCCCCCGGAACGGGCTGCTACAACGGGACAGCCAGCAGCCATCGCTTCTAGTAGTACTAAACCTAGTGTTTCTGTACGAGAAGGAAAAATAAAGGCATCAGCACTCGCAAAGGCAGAACCTAACTCTTGCCCCATAAGATAGCCAACAAAATAAGTATTTGTGCCAGCAAAGTGTTTTTGCAATGCTTGACGGTGCGGCCCGTCTCCAACCAATGCTAACCGCGCTTCGGGAATTGCTTCTAAAATTGGTTTGATGCGCTCAATTTCTTTTTCAGCAGAAAGCCGCCCCACGTAAAGTAACAATGGACTTTCTGGATGATTTTGCGATAGGCGCGATCGCATCTCTACACTAGCTAAATCGGGGTGAAATAATTCTGTATCCACCCCACGCTGCCATAAATCTACACGTTCAATACCGTGTGCTGTCAGTTCCTCTATCATTGCTGTGGAAGTACACAGATTCAAAGCAGCTTGATTATGAGCGCCTTTGAGCAGTTCCCAAAGAAAACCTTCCAGCATCCCCAAGCCGTAATGCTGGAGATATTGGGGTAAATGGGTATGATAAGAGGCCACCAAGGGGATTTTGAGGATTTTGCTATAAAATATGCCAGATAAACCTAAAACTGCTGGATTTACGACATGAATAATATCTGGCTTAAACTCTTCCAAAGCGTACCCAATGGCTGGGCGGGGAAGTGCCATTTTCAATTCTGGATACAATGGCAGAGGAAAGCCAGTAACGCCGTAAACTTTAGCGCCTTTGTGTTCTGTAATGCCTCCATCAGGGGCAATTACCAGCACTTGATTACCACTGCGCTGTAGATGGTCAACAGTATGGCGCAGACGCGTTACAATGCCGTCAACCTTGGGTAAAAAGGTTTCGGTAAATAGGGCAATTCTCATAAAAAACTATTCAGTCCAGGCAGATAATCTCAGCTTAAGAGTGCATTTTGCTATTAAACACAGAGTAAACTGTCTCGCGTCCTGTAATCAATTCTGCACAATCAAAATAACTGTAGTAAACAGTAAACAGTAAATTTGGTAGTAGCTGGAAGATACACCTGATAAATAATAAATAGTTGGTCGTCATATTGTGCTAAAATACGACGACCATTTTTATACCCACGATTTACTGGGGTTTATTTTAATTTCTGTGCCAAGAGACTTTAGGCAGAATTTGTTTGTGATCTACTCGTGTCTGATACTTGATGGCAAAGTTTAACAGAGAATCGAGTAAAGAATCAGAAAGCAAGTGGGGCTGTAAACCTAAATCGAGCAATTTGGTGTTTTTAGCGTTGAAATAATGTTCTTCTTTTTCAACTCTGGGATTATCTAAATGATTGATTTCTACCTTCAATCCCATAGCGTTACCAGCTTTTTTCACCATCAATGCCAAGTCGCCGACGCTGAATTGTTCAGTAAATTGGTTAAATACGCGGAATTCACCAGCCTCGGCAGGGTTAGCGATCGCTAATTCCACACATCTGACTGTATCCCGAATATCCAAAAATCCGCGAGTTTGTCCACCTTTACCGTAGACAGTTAACGGATGCCCAATCGCTGCTTGAATACAAAAGCGGTTCAGTGCTGTACCAAACACACCATCATAATCCAGCCGATTAATCAGTAGTTCGTCCATCCCCGTTTCTTCGGTTAAGACGCCATAAACTACACCCTGATTTAAATCAGTTGCCCGCAATCCCCAAATCCGGCAAGCAAAGTGGATGTTATGACTATCATGAACTTTGCTTAAGTGGTACATCGAACCGGGCTGCTTGGGATAAGGTAGGGTATCCTTGCGTCCATTGTGTTCAATGGTGATATACCCTTCTTCGATGTCAATGTTGGGTGTACCGTATTCACCCATCGTCCCCAGCTTCACCAAATGACAGTCGGGGAAATCTTCCCGCATGGCGTACAGCAAGTTCAACGTCCCAACTACATTATTGACCTGGGTAACAACTGCATGTTCTCGGTCAATCATGGAAAATGGGGCCGAACGCTGTTCACCAAAATGCACCAGAGCATTTGGCTGAAATTGCTGTAATGTTTTATGGAGAAACTCGTAATTTGTAATATCGCCGATGAACAAGTCGATCGATTTACCCGTCAAATCTTGCCAGCGCTGGAGACGTTGTTGAATTAGTGCGATCGGAGTGAGAGTTTCGACACCAAGTTCATTATCCCAGTGCCGCCGCACCAAACTATCTAAAATTCCAACTTCATAACCTCGATTGGAAAGGTAAAGAGCAGTTGCCCAACCGCAATATCCATCACCACCAATAACCAGGACTTTCATCTTCACCAGTTTTTACTCGCTGATAGCTAAATCTATCAGGTTTCTGTACCCTCTCAATCATCATTCTGGGAGAGATGTGGATTTTGGGGAGAGTGGGAAGTCAGGAGATGAGGGCAAAAGAGCAGGGGAGCAGCACTTCTCTACAAGAGGCTGCGCTCTGTAACCGAGAAAAAGTTGCAGTAAGTTTTTCCCCTCTGCTCTTCTGCCTCTGTGCACCTCTGCCTCTTGTACCCAATGCCCAACGCTCCATTAAAACTTTGAAATCCGATACTGCTGGGCAATGTAATAAAACAAACGATAGTAATTTTGAAAATCTTGCCTCTTACTCCGTCCCTGTAAATGGTATTTCACTTGACTCTGAGTTAGCGTCAATGTCATAGAACTTACTCCTCGATCGACTTCTACAAGTAGTACCCCAGATACTCCTTGAGCGGTCTGAAAGTTGGATTTTATCTTTTTCATGGACTCTGGAGCATTTGGCAGCTGATGACTTGCCCACCCGCGAATTTCCACTGAGTTATCCTGTGGTGAAATCAACGCAATTCCATCACCATTTTCTGATGCTGCTAACGAAATCCAATTACTCGGATATGGAAATTCAAACCCATAACGGGAGTTGCTATAAGTTTTCCAGGCGATCGCTCCGCCATTAAAATCATTTGTAGTACAACCCCCCAGCATGATTAACAGGGCAATGACTCCGCTAACGCTGGCGGCAAACCGATAAATTCTTCGCCCCAAACTACAGATTTTATTAGCAGTAGCCATTTACATCACACATTTTGCCAAAGTTACTGATTCTATAGAAATACCAGAAACTCAGATCAATACCTTCGACAATTTACGAGTTATTCCCAAATCGGGAAATGCACCGAAAGAGCGCTCATGCAAAATTCAATAATATTCAGGATATTTACCATTCTCTTTTGAGTTCACAGTAGAGGAAGCTCGAAGCAAGTCCTTTATAACACTAATTAGTAATTACTCTATTTATTGTCAGTGGTGTTGTAATCGACTCTGTGTCTCTATTTACTATGTTAGTGTCATTCACTGGAATCTCCTGTGGATATCAGTTGTTTACAACCAATGATGTAAAGGTGCTCAACTTTAATCCGCTGACGCTTCAAAAAGAAGCTAAGTCAGACAATCATTGGTTCATCGTTAATTAGCGATCGCTAATTCGCATCAAGGTTTCAGGTTTTGAGTGCGTAAGTCCTGATTAATTCTGACAGATTTTTATTGAGCTATTTTGCGCTCAATAAAATAGTATTTTAGCCATAAATGTAAATAAATGTAACAAAAATGGCGTTAAAACGTTTTGCTGTCTTGACAACCAAGAAAAGAACCGATAATTTGATATACATACCCGGGTAAGACCGTTAAAGAGTTATATGCAAACGCAAACTAAGCAAAAGGTCACTTTGTATTTATCGCCAGAGTTGCACAGAAAACTGAAGATTCGTTCAGCAGTTGATTCCGAGCCAATGTCAGAACTTGCCGAACGTGCCCTTGGTTTTTACCTATCCAATCAAGAATTGGTTGACGAGTTAGAAGATTCTTCTTACGGGCGGACTCATAGAGTTTATTCATGCCCAACCTGTGATAGCTCACTAGTCTTACGTGATGGGGAACTGGTTACTTTAGGCAATCAACCAGGAGTAGTTGGTCAAGAGCATCTTTCTCTCGATGAGATTGATGAAGATCAAACCAATCCCAAGGGTGAGGAAGAGTTAGTTCCTTGCTAGATAGATATTAATGATTCGGTTGTCTTTACCAGAAGCAATGTCTCTACTGTCTCTATAAGGTCTCAAGTAGGTCGAAGTATGAACCAAGAGCTCAAGATCCTAATTCAAGCTCAATACCCTTTAATCTACCTTGTGACCTCCGAGGAAGAGCGGGCTGAGCAAGCAATTTCCGCAATCGCCCAGTCAGAGTTAAAGCCCCAGCGCCGAGTATTTGTTTGGACAGTAACACACGGGATTGTAGAGTACGGTCAGCCCCGGAATGTTACCCAACACAATACGGTGTCTCCAGAGGCAGCGATTGAGTGGATAATTCGGCAGAAAGAACCAAGTATATTTATTCTTAAAGATTTACACCCCTTTATAGATGCGCCTGCGACTAACAGATCGCTACGTGATGCGATCGCTAGTTTCAAAGGTATGCAGAAGAACATCGTATTGATGTCTCCAATGCAACAAGTACCTATAGAACTGGAAAAAGAAGTTGTCGTTCTCGACTTTACATTGCCAGATATGGCTGAGTTGAACAAAGTCTTAACTCACCATATAGACCAAAATCGTGGTCGCCGACTGACAACAGAAGCCAGAGAAAAACTTCTCAGAGCCGCTTTAGGTCTAACTAAAGATGAAGCTGAAAAAGTCTACCGTAAGGCACAGGTAACTACAGGGCGTTTGACGGAAGATGAAGTAGATATCGTTTTATCTGAGAAAAAGCAACTAATTCGGCGCAATGGCATCTTAGAATACATTGAAGAAGATGAAACTATTGATGCTGTAGGTGGCTTAGAAGAGTTAAAAAGATGGCTCAAGCAGCGCTCTAACGCTTTTACAGAAAGAGCGAGAGAGTATGGTTTGCCTCAACCAAAGGGGATGCTAATTTTAGGAGTTCCTGGTTGCGGTAAGTCATTAATCGCTAAAACTACTTCCCGGCTATGGGGTTTACCACTGTTGCGGTTGGATATGGGGCGAGTTTACGACGGCTCAATGGTGGGACGAAGTGAAGCAAATCTGCGTAACGCCTTGAAAACAGCAGAATCTATTTCCCCAGCGATTTTGTTTATCGATGAATTAGATAAATCCTTTGCTGGTAGTGGAGGTTCTTCTGATTCTGATGGGGGGACTTCAAGTAGAATCTTCGGCTCTTTCCTCACATGGATGCAAGATAAGAAATCACCAGTGTTCGTGATGGCAACCGCCAATAGAGTAGAACGCTTACCTGGCGAATTCTTGAGGAAAGGACGCTTTGATGAAATTTTCTTTGTCGATCTGCCAACACCGGAAGAACGGCAGCAGATTTTCAATATTCATCTGACCAAACGCCGTGAAGACATCTCTCGATTCGATCTTGAGCAACTAGCTAAGATGTCTGATGGCTTTTCTGGGGCAGAAATAGAGCAAGCGATCGTTGCGGCAATGTATGAAGCTTTTGCCCAAGATCGGGAGTTCACCCAACTAGATATTATTGCTGCACTGAAGGCAACACTGCCGCTGTCTCGAACGATGCAAGAACAAGTAACGGCTCTGAGAGATTGGGCCAGACAGCGCGCCCGCCCCGCAGCATCCTCCGTAGCTGAATATCAGCGAATGGAGTTCTAAAAGCTTTCCTCTGCCATCCCAGGGGGAAAGGCTAGCTGAAAATGCTAGCAGTTATAAGAAAAGCCGCATCCTGTTAAGCGCGGCTTCGCCCAAAACAAACCGTTGTCGTTTTTCTCAATCTTCTCATTGGAGGAAACCCAAATGTCTCACTTTAGCACCCTGCGTACCAAAATCACCGATGCCGAAATCCTCAA
>NZ_JAVRCI010000097.1:0-15415 GCF_034530835.1 Nostoc sp. DedQUE12b
TTAATGCATCGACCCGTTATGTTAATGCATCGACCCGTTATGTTAATGCATCGACTTGTTATGTTAATACATCGACCTGTTACGTTAATACAGCCTCGTTTTACTTCGCACTGGTTTAGTTAGACAAGAGCGATGCCTGCGGTGGTCACTGACTTGTACTGAGCGCAGTCGTTGGCGCAGCCTCTCGCAGAGAAGTAGCTTTGTCGTACCCCTCCGGGGAAGCAAGCTACGCGGAGCGTCTGTCTGCGACACGCTGCGCGAACGTAGAGAAGTGCGGGCTATGCTTACGCAATTAATTCGCCGCCTCATGGTAGTTTTGCTTGATAATACTTTCGTTACAATAAGCCTACGTCAAGTCAAAACATAATGACCTACACCTCGCCCAAGCTACTTACCTTTGAGGAATTTATCGCCCAATATGGTGACAATACACGCTACGAATTAATCGACGGGCAATTAAGAGACATGGAACCTACAGGGCCACACGAAGCTATTGCAGGTAGTATTGCAGGTAGAATCTATGTCGAAATTTTTAATTCTAATTTCAACTGGCTAGTTCCAAAAACTTGTCTGATAAAACCACCTGCGGCTGAAGCGACAGCACTGCGTCCTGATGTAATTGTTTTAGATAAAGCCGAACTTAGTAAAGAACCGCTTTGGCAAAAAGAACCGATTATTTGTAACGGCAGTACTATTAAGCTTGTTGCTGAAGTTGTGAGTACTAATTGGCAAGACGATTATGCAAGAAAAGTGGAAGAATACGCTTTTCTTAACATCCCACAATATTGGATTGTGGATTTTCGTGGCTTGGGTGGCTTGCAGTTTATCGGCAATCCCAAACAACCAACCTTTACCGTTTGTCAGTTAGTGAATGGTGTGTACCAGCAACAACAATATCGTTTAGGAGATAATATTTCTTCTGATGTCTTGCCAAATTTACAACTTAAGCTAGATGACATTATGCATATTTGAACTGGAGATTGGTTTCGGTAAGGTAGGAGCGATCGCTACAGTTTTCTAAGCTAGAATACCAAAGCTGTGTTTTAGACACATCCGACAATTCAATTGCCAAATGAGCCATTATTTTTATGAATTATTACGTAATCTACGACGGAAATTGTAATCTCTGCGTTACCCTAGTGCAATTGCTAGAAACCTTAGACCAAGGAAAGTTGTTTCGCTACAGTCCTATGCAAGATGAGCAAACACTTTTACAGTGGGGAATTTCAGCCCAAGATTGCGAACAGGGAATGATTTTAATTGATGGCAATCAACCTCAAAGACGTTGGCAAGGTAGTAACGCCGCAGAAGAAATTGGGCGCTTATTGCCAGCAGGAAGTATATTTGTAGACGCTTATCGAGCATTGCCGGGGGTGAAATGGGCAGGCGATCGCTTTTACGAACAAATCCGCGATAACCGCTACACCATATTTGGTAAGCGTTCTAATACATATCAATCGGCATACTGTGTGGATGGTAGCTGCAAGCCGTAGGAGTGAACAGCCGTGCTACCCTACGAATGTCCGGTTTTTTCTCCGTCATTTCTCCCACATTTGTCATTAGACTGAATTTATTCTGGTCAAAAATCCGCCTCCAGATGCTAGCAAAAACTCTGGTAGACCAACCATTATGCTATCTGGCGTGTTTGTAAATATTGTGCAATCAATGACATTTGCAATCGCGCCATAATTCGGCACAACAAACTGGAACTGATGGGAGGATACTGCGTGAAAATTGGTGCTAACTACTTGGGCAACGGAGAGTGTGAATTTACAGTTTGGTCTCCGCTATTAGATAGCGTCACGGTAAAAATTTTGACGCCAGAACAGCAGTTAATTCCCCTCAAGACTCAATCTGAGGGATACTGGCACACGAAAGTCAACGATGTGTATCCGGGTACGCTTTATCGGTATGTCTTGAATGGCCAAGACAACTTTGCCGATCCGGCGTCGCAGTATCAACCGGAAGGGGTGCATGGGCCGTCGCAAATTGTCGATCATGATTTTGAGTGGACTGATGAAGGGTGGACTGGGATTCCTGTGGAATCAATGATTTTCTACGAAGTTCATGTTGGGACATTCACGCCGGAAGGAACTTTTACCGCCATCATTCCCCGTTTACCAGAACTGAGAGAACTGGGAATTAACGCCATTGAAATCATGCCCATCTCCCAGGTTCCGGGAGACACTCATATTGAAGCATCTCTGGCATATCGCAACTGGGGCTATGATGGCGTTTATCCTTATGCTGTCCAAAATTCCTACGGTAGTCCAGCCGAACTCAAGCAACTGGTAAATGCTTGCCATCAAAATAACATCGCCGTTGTGCTGGATGTGGTGTATAACCACTTTGGGCCGGAAGGCAATTATATGAGTCAGTTCGCGCCCTACTTTACTAAAACCTATAAAACGCCGTGGGGCGAAGCGATGAATTTCGACGATGCCCATAGTCAGGGCGTGCGAAATTATTTTATTGAAAATGCGCTTTACTGGTTGGGCGAATTCCACATTGATGCATTGCGCCTGGATGCCATTCAAGCAATTTATGACTTGGGAGCGAAGCATTTTTTGTGGGAATTGGCGGAAGCAGTTCATCATTTCTCACAACAAGGGCAAAGATGGAAACGCCATCTGATAGCCGAAAGCGATATGAATAATCCGCGAATAATTCGTCCGGCAGAATTGGGTGGATATGGACTCGATGCTCAGTGGAGTGATGATTTTCACCACGCATTGCATACACTGTTGACAGGCGATCGCCAAGGATATTATCAAGATTTTGGGAAATGTGCTGATTTGGCAAAAGCTTATAGTGATACTTTTGTCTACGATTGGAAGTACGCACCACACCGCAAGAGATTTCATGGCGTATCTTGCCGCGATCGCCCTTTATCACAGTTTACAATCTGCATTCAGAATCACGATCAAATCGGCAATCAAATGAAAGGAGAACGCCTTAGCCAGCGGATCTCTTTTGAAGGATTAAAGTTAGCCGCTGGCGCTGTGCTGCTATCGCCTAACTTACCCCTGTTATTTATGGGAGAAGAATACGGCGAAACTGCACCCTTCATTTACTTTGTCAGTCACTCCGATCCCGATTTGATTCAAGCAGTTCGAGCCGGACGCAAAGAAGAATTTGAAGCATTTCACTATGCAGATGATCCCCCAGATCCCGAATCGGCAGAAACTTTCCTCAAGTCTAAACTAAATTGGGAATTACGCAATCAAGGAAAGCACAAAGTTCTCTGGGATTGGTATCGTCAGTTAATTAATTTACGGAAGACACATCCAGCACTTCTCAACCAAGACCGCAATTTCATCGAAGCAACTAGCGATGAAGAGAAGGAATTGGTGATCGTGCGGCGTTGGTGCGAATCAAGTGAAATAATATTTGTGATGAATTTCAATTCGTCTCCAGTGACAGTGACTCTGCCGTTTGAGCAAAATGCGAATAAATTGTTGGACTCTGCTGATACCTCATGGTCTGGGCATGGTTCTGAAGCTGCTGAACATTTGTCTGTGGGCGAAGAAGTGAAATTGCAACCTACTAGTTTAGTACTCTATGAAAAAGCATGAGGGGGAGAGTTAGAACTTAAACTTTCAGCCTTATAACTTCAACGTTCGAGCATAAAGGCTTAATGTTTGAGCATAAAGGCTTAATGTTTGAGCATAAAGGCTTAAGGTTTGAGCATAAAGGCTTAAGGTTTGAGCATAAAGGCTTAAGGTTCAAACATAAAGGCTTAAAGGCACTTATTCATCTCCCTGAAAATTTACCCCACCCTAACCCTCCCCTTGTAAAGGGGAGGGAACTAGATTTCTTGTTTCCCCCCTTTACAAGGGGGGATTAAGGGGGGTAATACCCTTTTACTACCGAAAAGAGAACTTTTCAAACATCCTCTAAAATGTTCAGCGTTTACCCTCAAAACCTCATCTTCCACCCTGCGGGAAGCTAAAGCTACATCCCCCTTATTCCCCACTCCCTACTAAAAAAATATGCGAATTCCTACCGCCACTTATCGAATCCAATTTACACCTCAGTTTGGCTTTGACAACGCCAAAGCGATCGCAGCTTATTTAGCAGATTTAGGTATTTCCGATTTATATGCTTCCCCCATTTTCAAAGCACGATCCGGGAGTACACACGGCTACGATATAGTAGATGCCACTCAACTTAACCCAGAACTGGGAACTAATGAATCATTTGATGAATTAGTTAGTGAAATCCAATCCCTTGGTATGGGCTGGTTACAAGATATTGTGCCCAACCACATGGCCTATAGCAGCGAAAACGATTACTTGATGGACGTATTGGAACACGGCCCAGATTCCAGCTATACCGACTACTTCGATCTTTCTTGGAATGCTCCCTTTGGCGATCGCCAAGCGCGAATTCTCGCTCCTCTCTTAGGAGATTTCTATGGTACATCCCTAGAAAACGGACACATTCAACTGCAATACGAACAAAACGGTTTAACCGTCAATTATTACAGCTTAAAACTGCCACTGCGGTTAGAATCTTACACAAAATTTATCACCCATAATTTAGGTAAACTCACCCGTACACTGGGACGCAATCATCCCGATTTTATTAAGCTATTGGGGATTCTCTACATTCTCAAAAGTGTGCCCTCAGAAGTTGCAGGAAAACAGCGACAAGACCAAATTGCATTTATTAAAGGATTGCTTTGGGAACTCTACACCACAAACGACACCATCCGCGAATTCATTGACGAGAATATCAAAACTTTTAATGGAGAACCAGGTAATTCAGAAAGTTTTAATCTCCTAGATGAATTACTGAATGAGCAATTTTACCGCCTTGCCTTCTGGAAAGTTGGCGCGGAGGAAATGAACTACCGCCGTTTCTTTACTGTCAATGAACTGATTTCCGTTAAAGTTGAAGAAGTGCGGGTTTTTAATAATACCCACAGCCTAATTCAGAAACTGGTTGAAGAAGGCAAATTTACAGGTTTAAGGATTGACCATATTGATGGACTTTATAACCCAATCCAGTATATAGAAAGGCTGCGGGAAAAGATGGGAGATGTTTATATCACCGTCGAGAAGATTTTAGAACTCACCGAAGAATTGCCGGAAAACTGGGGAATTGAAGGAACGTCTGGATATGACTTTCTCAACTATGTAAATGGCGTATTTTGTCAAACAGAAAATGAATCATCCTTCGAGAAAGTTTACCAGAACTTTATTAGTTCCAGAGTAGATTATGCCTCGGTAGTCAAGGATAAAAAACACCTGATTTTGGAAAAGAATTTAGCAGGTGATATTGACAATTTGGCACTTTTGTTAAAGAACGTTTCCAGCAAATATCGCTATGGCAATGATTTTACACTGAATGGATTAAAAAGAGCGATCGCCGAAGTTTTGACACTGTTCCCGATTTACCGCACCTACATTACGCCTGATGGAATTGGAGAAAGCGATCGCGCTACCATTCAAGAAGTAATTGATCAAGCCAAAGAACAAACGCCCCTATTGCAGAACGAACTGACCTTTATTGAAAAGTTAATGCTGTTAGAGTTTGATAATTCTCTGACTCAAACAGAACGCGAACAGTGGATATATTTTGTCTTACGGATGCAGCAATACAGTGGGCCGTTAATGGCCAAAGGCGTAGAAGACACCACATTATATGTTTACAATCGGTTGCTGTCACTGAATGAAGTCGGGGGAAATCCTGGTCATTTTGGCATCGACCTAGCAAAATTTCATGCCTTTAACAAACAGCATCAAGAAACCTGGCCTCACACAATGAACACCACAGCCACCCACGACACCAAGCGCGGCGAAGATGTGCGGGCCAGATTGAATGTCCTCTCAGAAATTCCCGATGAATGGGATCAGCAGGTAAATACCTGGAGTGCGATTAATCGAGGACATCGTAGCGATCGCCACGGCTTCGCTATACCCGATCGCAACGATGAGTATTTTCTCTATCAAACCTTAGTAGGGGCGTTTCCTTTTGCCGAACATGAACATGCATCCTTTGTAGAACGAGTGAAGGATTATATAATAAAGGCAATCCGAGAAGCAAAGGTGCATACAGCCTGGTTACGACCTGATAGCGAGTATGAAGAAGCTTGTACCTCCTTTATTGAGAAAGTACTCGATCCTTCCCTCTCCGGGGAATTTCTAGAAGCCTTTCGTCCCTTTCAAGGGCGAATTGCAGAGTATGGTATCTTCAATTCCCTTTCCCAAACTCTACTGAAGATTACCGCCCCTGGCGTACCAGATGTATACCAAGGAACAGAACTTTGGGAACTAAGTCTAGTTGATCCAGACAATCGTCGTCCCGTGGATTTTGAACAGCGACGTACTTACTTAAGCGCCATCCGTGAACAGGTAAAAACAGACATTCTCGGACTGATTCAGGAGTTACTAAACGACAAAACAGACGGTAGAATCAAACTGTTTTTAACGGCTCAATTACTCCAAGCCAGAACAAACTATGTCTCATTATTCCAGGACGGCGATTATTTACCGTTAGAAGTTCAAGGAACCTACGCCAATCACATTATCGCCTTTGCACGGCGCGAGGGAAATCAAACAGCGATCGCGATCGCACCCCGCTTTTTAACCAGCCTCATCCAGCCAGGAGAAAACCCCTTGGGCGAATCAGTTTGGCGAGATACACACCTGCAACTACCCCCCGGAACTTCCTCCACCTGGAAAAACGTCCTAACTCAGCAACCCTTACAAGCTACAGAAACCCTATCAATCGCAACAGCCCTCACCCATTTCCCAGTTGCCCTCTTAATTAGCACTATCGAGTAAAAACAAAAATCAATCCCACGCAGAGAGAACCTTATAAAACCTCAGCGTTCCTCTGCGCTTCCCTTTGCGACGGCAGTCGCTGATGGGGGAAACCCCCTTGGCGCTAGCCTCTCCCTTTGGGAGAAGACCGCGCTGCCTCTTTTTTGCGTTGAAAAAACAATTCAGAATTATGACCCTAGCACTGACCACCGCGCAGATAGACGCTGTGCGCCTCCACATCAAAAAAACCTGGAAAACCTTAACGCGATCGCACGAACACTTATTACAATCTGCAAAGGATACCAAACTAGACCACAAAAGCGACACTCCTTGGATAGTCTACATTTCACCCTCAGAAGATTGTCCCAACATTCAGACTGTGTTAGAGCGATCGCTATCTTCCAAAGATATGCAACGGCTGCAAATTCGCACTTTGCCAACTGAAGCGGAGGCAATTAAAGAGCATGGGTTACTATACCTACCAGGGCCTTATCTCGTACCAGGTGGCCGTTTCAACGAAATGTATGGCTGGGACAGCTACTTTATATTACTAGGACTTTTGCACGATGGAGAATTGGAGCTAGCGCAAAGCCAAGTAGATCAGTTATTGTACCAAGTGCGACATTACGGCACGATCCTCAATGCCAACCGGACTTATATGCTGTCGCGATCGCAGCCCCCTGTCCTCAGTATGATGGTTTTGGCGCTATTCCAGCACACCCAGGATGAAGAGTGGTTAAAGTTAACCATACCGATCCTAGAACAGTTTTATTATTACTGGGTAGTACCGCCTCACCTGAATCCTGCAACAGGCTTGTCTAGATTCTATGCCTTTGGGGAAGGCCCAGCGCCAGAAGTTTTGTTTTCCGAGCGGGATGAAGAGGGAAAAAGCCACTACGATCGCGTCAAGGAATATTACCAAACCTATGAGGTTGAGGATTATGACGTTAGTCTTTACTACAACCGAGAAAAAGACGAACTGACGCACTTATTTTACAAAGGCGATCGCACCATGCGCGAGTCTGGTTTTGATATCACCAATCGATTTGGCCCTTTCAGTGCTGATATCCTCCACTATGCTCCTGTGTGCCTCAATAGTTTGCTGTATCAAGTAGAACAAGACTTGGGACAAATCCACAATATTTTTGGGAATGAAGAACTAGAACGGCAATGGCGCGATCGTGCGAATATCCGCCGCGATCGCATCGATAAGTGTCTCTGGGATGAAGAACAGGGACTGTATTTCGACTATCATTTCCAGGGTGGAGAACGCCGCCGCTACGAATTTGCTACCACGTTCTATCCCCTGTGGCTGGGAATTGCTTCTCCAACCCAAGCCAAGCGTGTCGTAGAAAATCTCTCTTTATTTGAAGCCCCAGGCGGAATTTTTACCAGTACTCGTGTCACCGGCAACCAGTGGGATGCTCCCTTTGGCTGGGCACCATTGACATTAGTTGCTGTCCAGGGACTTCACCGCTATGGGTATCATACAGAAGGCGATCGCATTGCCAATAAATTCCTGGCTATGGTAGTTAAAGAATTCGAGCGTCACAATACCCTAGTTGAGAAATATGATGTTGAACGCTGTTCTGCCAACGTTTCCGACGAAATCTCCTTTGGATATAGTTCTAACGAAGTTGGTTTCGGCTGGACAAATGGAGCGATTCTGGAACTCTTAGCAATCGGCGATCAAAAAGTTTAAATAAAAAGGCGTGAGAAAAAACTCACGCCTTTATCTTAGTGGGTTGAATTATATTAAAACTTACACACACTCTACGATTCTTGGGAATAATCACAATGGTTCAATCAGCCCCAAAATTCCTAACCGTTGATGAATTTATTAACCATTACAGTGAGTGCGATCGCTATGAACTAATTGATGGTGAATTAATTGAGATAGAAGCAACCGTGCCCACACAAGGCCTAAATAATTATATGATTGTTGCAACCTATCTATTCATCAGGAGCCAGAATGCAGAAGGAATTGGATAGTGACGTATTCTAATACGCCACTACTTTTAAATAAAGGGGTTTAATTACGAAGCTCAATCTACAATTTCGTGGTTTTCAATTATAGCCGTAGTCACGCAGATTAGGACAGTGTTGATTGCTCAAAGTCTTGAAAAAACTGGATTTTTACTCAGCACTCAGCACTCAACACTCAGCACTCAGCACTCAGCACTCAGCACTCAGCTATATATGGTTTGCCTAAACTCCCCAGTAATTGCCCTCGTTTGAATTCTGAATTTTGACTCCTATTTATCAATGCCGTATCGGCACCTACCAATTATCATCTGTATCTTCATCGTAAGGCTCACCTGTAAAAGGTTGTATGCCAACAGCAGGATAAGCATCATCCGTAGGACCAAAAATCCGCATTGCAGCTTCAGAAATATACTGGGTTATGTTCGCAATGATTTTGGAAATATCCATAATATTGGACTCCTTCTTTTTGAGTCGCTTTAATGGTGATGCTTATACTCTAATCCTAATACTCAAAGCTTGCTCATATTCTCAATATATTGAGAATATATGCAATGTTTATTTAGATAACTTCGCAATACTTTAGCTTGTCAAAAAATCAAACTTTTCTCTTTGATTTTAATTGTAACATAGTTGTTTTTTCAACCGATTTTGGAAAAGAGCGAAGCAAAACAAACTTTATCTGACAGGATATTATTTTCCTTTATTAGCCACCCGATCTAATCAACATTATTGCTAGTTATTACTATTAAAAAATATTAAGTTTTTGATGAAGTTAAGATTAAGCTACCGATAAATCTACTGGTATACGGCAATCTCAGACAATATACTTGTCAGGAGTTGACATTATTTATGGTAAATATTACCATAAATAAAAGAAGCATCTTGTAAGGAAGCTCTTGCATGACAACTTTGCCAGATTTGGACTATGTATATAAACAGCAAAGCCAGCAGAACCAGGAACTGAACCTTTCTGCCGATGACTACAGCTTGCTGACCGACCTTTACCAGTTGACGATGGCAGCTTGTTACACTGGCGTTGGTATAGAACAACGACGGGCAAGCTTTGAATTGTCCGTCAGACGGTTGCCAGAGGGTTTTGGTTATTTAATTGCAATGGGGCTGACACAGGCATTAGAATATTTAGCCAAAATCCGCTTTAGTTCCGCGCAAATTGCGGCATTACAAGCAACGGGAATTTTTGCTCACGCAGGCGATCGCTTTTGGTCACTTTTAGCTGAGGGAAAGTTTACGGGCGATGTTTGGGCAGTACCAGAAGGGACTGCTGTGTTTGCCAATCAACCACTGTTGCGGGTGGAAGCACCACTTTGGCAAGCGCAACTAGTGGAAACTTACCTCCTGAATACGATTAATTACCAGACTTTGATTGCCACAAAAGCAGCCCGGTTGCGGGATGTAGCGGGAGAATCAGCAACACTTTTAGAATTTGGCACCAGACGGGCATTTAGTCCGCAGGGGTCTTTGTGGGCAGCACGGGCGGCGTTGGCGGGTGGGTTAGATTCCACTTCCAATGTGTTAGCAGCGCTACAACTGGGACAACAGCCAAGTGGTACGATGGCACACGCCTTGGTGATGGCATTGTCAGCAATAGAAGGCACTGAAGAACAAGCTTTTAGTGCATTTCATCGCTATTTTCCGGGTGCGCCATTGCTGATTGATACTTACGATACCATTGCTGCTGCTGGGCGCTTGGCCGAAAAAGTAAATTCTGGGGAAATGCAACTAACAGGAGTGAGATTGGACTCAGGAGATTTAGTTACCTTATCAAAACAGGTGCGATCGCTCCTTCCCGGTGTGCCAATTTTTGCTAGTGGTGATTTGGATGAGTGGGAAATTGCTAGATTAAAAGCTGCTGGGGCCGAAATTGATGGTTACGGGTTGGGAACGCGACTAGTTACAGGTTCGCCTGTCAATGGAGTTTATAAACTTGTAGACATTGATGGCATCCCTGTGATGAAGCAGTCTAGTGGTAAAGTTACTTATCCAGGGCGTAAGCAAATTTTTCGTTCATTTACGGGAGGTAAGGTAAAAGCAGACAGGTTGGGACTCTTAGGTGAAATTGCTTTAGAAGAAGAACCTTTGTTGCAGTTAGTAGTCCAACAAGGTGAACGGGTGCAGCCTTTGGAATCGTTGGCAACAATTCGTCAGCGTACTGCTGTCTCAGTTGCGAGTTTGCCACAAGAAATACGGCGTTTGGATCGTCCTGTAGGGGTGCAGGTGGAAATTTCTGCCGCACTGCAACAGTTGACAGAGGAAGCTAAGAAGCGAACAGCAATCGCGCAGCGTCTCGTAGAGAAGGATGCAAAGTAAGATGATGAAAATTGCTTTGTTTGGTACTAGTGCCGATCCACCAACTGCGGGACATCAAAAAATTCTGAGTTGGTTATCTGAGCGTTATGATTGGGTAGCGGTTTGGGCAGCAGATAATCCATTTAAGTCCCATCAAACACCCTTAGAACATCGGGCGGCAATGTTGCGATTGTTGATTGCGGATATAGACACGCCACGGCACAATATTGCTTTGGAACAAGAATTGAGTAGCTTCAGAACGCTGGAAACAGTGGAAAAAGCCAAGCTTACTTGGGGTGAAGACGCCCAATTGACGATGATTATTGGTTCAGATTTACTGAGTCAGCTACCACGTTGGTATCGCATTGAAGATTTGTTACAGGAAGTGCAACTACTGATTGTACCGCGACCCGGATATGTAATAGATGAATCTAGTTCAGAGGTAGTGCAAAAGCTGGGAGGGAAAATTGCGATCGCTAGTCTAACCGGTCTAGATGTTTCCTCAACAGCGTACCGTGAACATAGAGATCCCCAAGCCCTCACAGCCCCTGTAGTTGCCTATATTAATCAAGAGCATTTGTACGAATGCCAGGACGTTCAACAAAAAAGATACCAACTCCGTTAAACCAACAACCTTTGGCCGATTTCAAGGTTGGTGTTGATAATGTAATTTTTTCTGTAGATACTGTACAAAATCGGCTGTTAGTTCTACTCGTAATGCGACAGCAAGAACCATTTTTAAATCATTGGAGTCTTCCCGGTACTTTGGTACGTCCAGGAGAGTCTTTAGAAGATGCCGCCTATCGCATTATGGCGGAGAAAATTAAGGTTAACAATCTCTATTTAGAACAGCTGTATACATTTGGCGGGCCGAATCGCGATCCACGGGAAGCAACTGATAGTTATGGTGTGCGTTATTTATCAGTTAGTTACTTTGCCCTAGTGCGATTTGAGGAAGCCGAATTGATTGCCGATCGCATGACTGGCATAGCTTGGTATCCGGTAAAACAAGTGCCGCAATTAGCTTTTGACCATAACGAAATTCTGGCTTATGGACACAGGCGATTACGAAATAAATTAGAGTATAGCCCAGTGGCTTTTGAAGTCTTGCCAGAAATGTTCACCTTGAATGATTTATATCAGTTATACGCCACAGTTTTAGGTGATAACTTTTCCGATTATTCTAATTTTCGAGCGCGTCTACTGAAGTTAGGTTTTTTATGCGATACCGGAATTAAGGTATCACGAGGTGCTGGTCGTCCAGCTAGTTTGTATAAGTTTGACGCTGAAGCTTTTGCTCCCTTAAAAGATAAACCTTTGGTGTTTATTTAACCAATGTCTACCCAAAGTCCAGAGTTAAAAGTCTTAAGGTGAATTCTAGTAATAAAATTACCATAGCCGTTGGTTTCGACTACTTCGACTTCGCTCAGTACAAGTTCGCTCAACCAACTGAGTAGTTGAGAGTTGAGCGTACCCCTGCGGGGAAGCAAGCTACGTGTAGCGTCTCCAAGAGTTGTCGAAACTCGTCAACATCGGTATTTTTTTCATCAGAAATCACCTAAGTCCAGAGTAATACCAAGTTGTGATAGATAGTATTATTTGCTTGAAAGCTAGTCCAGCAGAGCTTAGACGCTAAAGAATACTAACTTTGGCAACTTGGTATAACTTATGACTCTTAACAAATGACAAATGACCAATGACAAATGACAAATAATATGAAAATTGCGATCGCTCAAATTAATCCTACTATTGGTGATTTGCTTTTAAATGCCCAAAAAATCCTGGAGGCGGCACAACGAGCAGCATCTAGCGGTGTACGTTTGTTGCTGACACCAGAACTTTCTTTGTGTGGCTATCCACCAAGAGATTTATTACTAAATCCTAGTTTTGTGGAAGCGATGGGCATCACTTTACAAAACTTGGCTGAGGATTTACCACCAAATTTAGCTGTGTTGGTAGGAACTGTTGAACCGAATATCAAAGCACATATTAGTGGCGGTAAAACTTTATTTAACAGTATGGCTTTGTTAGAAAATAGCAAGGTTCAACAAGTTTTTCACAAGCGACTTTTGCCTACTTACGATGTATTTGATGAACGCCGCTATTTTGAACCAGGCTTGCAAGCTAATTATTTCACTTTAGATAATATCGATATTGGCGTAACTATTTGTGAAGATTTATGGAATGATGAGGAATTCTGGGGCAAACGTAGTTATACAGTAAATCCGATTGCTGATTTAGCGATTTTGGGTGTAGATTTGATTGTAAATTTGTCTGCTTCGCCCTACACAGTTGGTAAACAGCAGTTTCGTGAAACTATGCTCAGGCATAGTGCAATACGTTTTCAACAACCAATGATTTATGCTAATCAGGTTGGCGGAAATGATGACCTAATTTTTGATGGGCGGAGTTTTGCCTTGAATCGTCAAGGTGAAGTTATGTGTCGTGCCCGTGGTTTTGATACCGATTTAGTAGTTGTTGAATTTGACGAAGCGCAACGGGATTTTCAATTAGGTTCTGTAGAACCTGGATATCAATCAGAAGATGAAGAAATTTGGCAAGCTTTGGTTTTAGGAGTGCGAGATTACGCTCGTAAGTGTCGTTTTTCTAAAGTAGTGTTGGGTTTAAGCGGTGGGATTGACTCTGCCATAGTAGCTGCGATCGCAACTGCTGCATTTGGTAAAGAAAATGTCCTCGGTGTTCTCATGCCTTCCCCTTACAGTTCTGAGCATTCGATTAGTGATGCTGTGGCATTAGCCGAAAATTTGGGGATTAAAACTCATCTTTTACCAATTGGCGAGTTAATGCAAGGCTTCGATCAAACTTTAGGTGAATTGTTTGCGGGTACTGAGTTTGGACTGGCTGAGGAAAATATACAATCTCGGATTCGCGGTAATTTATTAATGGCGATCGCTAATAAATTTGGCTATCTGCTTTTATCTACTGGTAACAAGTCAGAAATGGCAGTTGGTTACTGTACTCTCTACGGCGATATGAATGGCGGGTTAGCAGTGATTGCAGATGTTCCTAAAACCCGTGTGTATTCACTTTGCCATTGGTTAAATCGCAATAATGAAATCATCCCGCAAAACGTCTTGACTAAAGCACCCAGCGCCGAACTAAAACCAGGCCAAGTTGATCAAGACTCTCTACCGCCTT
The DNA here is from genome assembly GCF_034530835.1 of Nostoc sp. DedQUE12b. Lineage (NCBI taxonomy): Bacteria > Bacillati > Cyanobacteriota > Cyanophyceae > Nostocales > Nostocaceae > Nostoc > Nostoc sp. DedQUE12b. The sequence continues at coordinate 14,223 of NZ_JAVRCI010000097.1, forward strand.
ACGAAGTTTTGGACGATATTTTGCAACGCCTGATTCACAACCACCAATCAGCAGCGCAAATTGTTGCAGCCGGTCACGATGCGGTGATTGTAGACAGAGTAATTCAAATGGTGGCGCGGGCTGAATTTAAACGGCGACAAGCACCCCCCGGCTTAAAAATCACCGATCGCGCCTTTGGAACCGGTTGGCGAATGCCAATTGCTAGTAACTGGGTTGGTGTCAAAAAGGCTTACCAGGCAAAAACTACAGCTACATCTAACCTTAGTTTGTTGTGATGGACAAGATGCTCATCCGCGCCCAATACGGTTCGGATAAGCATTTTTCACTTTCCTTATGATCTGGGGAATGGGTTTGCGGGTAAAGGGGAAAGGATGTATTCAAAACCTTTACCCTTTACCCTTTAACCGAACCGTATTGAATCCGCGCCTAGACAACGCGGATGAGCATTACCTATTGATAAATTATGTCAGATTCCCCAGGATTGGCAATTTTCAACGATTCATAGATTTATCACCCAAGTATTTATCCGCCAAATTGGGGGATTGTAAGGGCGCAAGACCTTGCGCCCCTAGAATCCAATGCGCCACCATTATCATTCTGCGGTCGGCGTAGTGCGTAGGCGCAGCCCGCCGCAGGCATCGCCCGATACCATAAAATTGAGTTACAGAAAATTTATACTTTCGATAAATTGTGTTGTGAGTGCGATCGCAGTACTCTAGATGTTAGTAACAGCAAAATATTTATCTAGCTACTGCTTGGGCATCTGGAGAAGAAAATGAGAGAACACATCAGCCGGCAGAAAAAAACTAGTACAGGCTTCTCAATTCCATCCCTGAAACAACCGATACGCGGCTTTGGTTTGGAGTCGTCGGCAATTTCACGCCAAGCAGTTCCTGAAATACAACCATTCCATAAACCACTTACTCACGATATCAGTCGCATACCACTGCGTACCCAAGCAAAACTCTCAATTAGCCAGCCTGGAGACAAATACGAACAGGAAGCTGATAGCGTAGCACAGCAGGTAATGCAAAGAATGGCGCAACCTGTAAATCGCCAGTCTATTCATCGAGTTGCATTGCCAGAGTCAGAAGAATTGCAGATGAAACCTCTAGCGAATTCCATCACGCCTTTAGTGCAACGAGAAGCATTGCCAGAGGATGAGGAAGAATTGCAAATGAAATCTCTGGACA
>NZ_JAVRCI010000097.1:15515-23598 GCF_034530835.1 Nostoc sp. DedQUE12b
ATAGCACGCTGCAACGAGAAGCATTGCCAGAGGATGAGGAAGAATTACAAATGAAATCTCTGGACAATAGCACGCTGCAACGAGAAGCATTGCCAGAGGATGAGGAAGAATTACAAATGAAGCCGATGGTGCAGCGTCAGGCTGGGATGGCTGGTGCGCCAAACCTGGAAGCCTCCATTAACCAAGCACGGGGGGGTGGACAGGCGATCGCAGACAACATCCGCGAACCAATGGAACAGGCATTTGGCGCAGATTTCAGTGGGGTGAAGGTTCACACGGATGGTCAATCTGACCAGTTGAATCGGTCAATTCAGGCGCGTGCTTTCACGACGGGACAGGATGTGTTTTTTCGGCAGGGAGAATATAATCCTGGGAGTCGGGGCGGACAGGAGTTGTTGGCGCATGAGTTGACCCATGTTGTGCAGCAGAAGGGAGGAGTATTAGATACCGCAAATGTGCAGCGAGTGTGGGGAAGTGGACTACCTGCTAGTGTAAAAGCACCCGCTACAGAAGACCAAAAAGCCAAGGCAAAAGCCGAAGAGCAGGAGAAAAAAAAGGCCCAAGAGCAGGAGCAGCATCAACAAGAAGTACAGAGTTTCATCAATAAAATTGAAACCTTTATACAAACGAATGATGGAACAGCTGATGGGACGAAGACAGGAAGATGGAATTATTATCCAACCTTTAAGATTTCACAGAAAATTTGCGATGACGTGATTAACGCATGGAGGGGAAAAGGAAGCGCACAGAACTACCATGTGCTTGATAGTCATAAAAATAATGAGGGTTATATAAATTTTTTAAGGACAGATCCCAAAAAATCATCTTCTACAAAGTCTGTAAACGCGAATATCCATGTATACATATCCAATTGATAAAATTTGTGCCACCCGCCAAATTTCCTGGTGGTAAGCTAATCAGCATTCAAATTGCAACATAGCTACTATTTCCCTTGTTTTTGTCTGACCATGCCACTTAATGACTAACGTTGATTTAATTAACTTACGTTGTCCAACAAAATGGCGGTTGACGAAGGCGATCGCTGCTGGTTAATTTGTAGTGGAATATTTTCTTGCACTAGTTGCCAAAAGTGTTTGATGGGTGGAATTTGCAGACGGTCTTGAGTTGTCACCATAACTACCCGACGAGTCAAACTTGAACCATCTACCAAACTATTAGTATTATTGCTAGCTAAAGAACGAATCGCCAGGGTAGGGTCAAGACGAGCTTCTAGTAATGCTGATTGAGGTAGCAAAGCTATCAATTTTCCTTGGCGCACCACTCCCCGGAAGGCATCTAGGGTATTTACCTCTAAAGCCGACTGGAGTGTAGCTTCCATCCGCTCAAATCTGTCTTGTATTAAGCGTTGCATCCCATAACCATCTTTAAAAACCACTTGGGGATAACGAATTAGCTCCGACCAAGGGATGAATTCATATTGTGCCAGGGGGTGATTAGCTGCGATTAAAACTTCTATAGGTTCATCATAAAGTACTTCTACCACCATTTCTTTACTGGTGGTTAAAAAGCGATTATTCATCACAATTGCTAAATCTACCAATCCATCTTTGAGGACTTTGAGGGCGCGATCGCTTCCTAATGAAGTCACCCGCAATTGCACATCTGGATAATCATAACAAAATTTTTGCAACACTGGTGGTAAGTAAGATCCACATAGGGAGTGAATCACGGCAATGCAAAGTTCTGGTTGCTTTCCGGCAATTAAATCGGCTAATTCTTCTGTAGCAGTCTGCCACTCTTGACAAATTTTGCGGACGCGGGGTAACAAACGTTCACCTCCTAGCGTTAGTTTGGCATGAGTGCTTCTGTGAAACAGTTCTATCCCCAAATCTGCTTCTAATGCTTGGATTTGGCGACTAATTGTCGATTGGGTAACACCAGATGTTCGCGCTGCTTGTTGAAAGCTGCCGGTTTTGGCGATCGCTAGAAAGGCTTGCAACTGCTCTAGGCGCATTTTTATGTAGCCTGAATTACATTTATCAGTTTTATTAAGTTAACGGATTTTTAAAAGCATTTTAGTAGAATTTGTTACAGGTCTTTGACTCGAATTGATATTTAAGTAAATCAGTTTTTACCGCCTTTATCGTCAATTATGCGCCTTGCACCGATTTTTTCGGAAAATCTCGCCAAAAAAGAATTGACTACTTTCTGCTGAAATATATGAATTTTCAGACAAGACTTTTAGAGAAACCTATCGCAAAAATAATTGAACCGCCAGAGGCTCAAGCCTCTGGCGGTTTTCCGAGTTTTGTAATAGTTCTAGTGTGGTTAATACTATCTGGAGCGAGAACCTGTTACTTCATTAGGGTCGCTATAAGCCCGGACTTTTTCGCGATTACGAGTCAGACCTGCTAAACCAGCTAGGCCAAGCAAACCTAGCCAACCCAAATTGAAACCGCGATCGGTATTTCTTTCGGAAGTTACGACGCCTGTATTTCTGTTAGTACCTGTGGCATCAGTGCCCGTTGTGCCAGTACCTGTGGCATCAGAGCCTGTTGTTCCAGAACCTGTAATTCCACTGCCCGTTGTTCCAGTACCTGTGGAATCAGAGCCTGTAGTTCCAGTACCCGTTGTTCCAGTACCCGTGGAATCAGAGCCTGTAGTTCCACTGCCCGTTGAGCCAGTGCCTAGACCACTACCTGTACTTCCAGTGCCTGTACCACTACCAGTAGTTCCAGTCCCTAAACCACTGCCTGTACTTTCAGTGCCTGTACCACTACCAGTAGTTCCAGTCCCTAGACCACTGCCTGTACTTCCACTGCCTGTACCAGTGCCTAGACCACTGCCTGTACCAGTGCCTGTACCACTACCAGTAGTTCCAGTCCCTAGACCACTGCCTGTACTTCCACTGCCTGTACCAGTGCCTAGACCACTGCCTGTACCAGTACCTGTAGTTCCAGTACCTGTACCACTGCCTGTAGCTCCACTACCTGAGCTAGAGCTACCACTGGAGCCACCACTGCCAGAACCTCCACTCTGGGCAAAAACTGAAGGAGGTAAGGATACAGAAGCGAAACTGATGGCAAAGACAGTAGCTAAAACAGTTTTAGATAAATTCAAAGGTTTCATACTTGTGGTTCCTTTATGTTCTAGATTTCTGTGAGTGATTGATTTTCAAAACCGATATTGTCTACTCAATCCACTGCTAAATAGGTAAATTTTTACAAGAGGTGAGGAGTATTTCGCCTAGCTTCTTTTGGAAAACTTGAAAGCATTTGAATATCCCACAACAACTCACCATTAGTTAGATCAAGCAAAATAATTCATAATTAGTAATTAGTAATTTAGCATTATGAACCTACGACTAAGTTCGCTTGTTCAAAATAGATAGATAATGAATAACAATTTATTTTAAACATGAAATTAATATTCATTTCTACCCGATTTTTAATTACTTATTGTGAATTATTTTGTAACTGCTACACAAGATAACTGCTAGTTTTTTGCCTGACTTCTACCATAAGACCAAAACCATTTATATCGCAGGGATTAATTTGGCTGGCATTTTAGCCTATGAGGGTGAAAAGCATGAAACGTTTTAGAGCTTGCAAACGATTAGATAAAACCCTAAAAGACGTGAGACGTAACTTGCTTTACCAAAAGAAGAGGTCTACTACAAACTTTTAATTATTTACACTGGCTTACTTAATTAAGTACAAGTGATAGCTCACTTAAGCAGGATTTGCTCCTCAATAAATATAATTACTTTTTTGACATTAGCTTGTAGTTATTTGGATATAAATGAACTAGAGACTATAAGCAGCTAGATGCTGCCAACGTATAAGGCTCTATTAACAAGACTTCATAATCTTATTTCGCCAGAGAACTTATAACTTCATACTTCAGGTGTGTCTTACTTTAGACTTAAGGAATACTTTTATTGTCAGTTATAGCTAAAATTTACCATTCAGCTAAAGCGATCGCTATTGCTTGTTTTAAATCTGGTGTGATTGCGTCATTATTCGCTAACTGCTGCAATTGTTGATGTGTGGCTTCTCCACCCAGATTTTTCAGTGCTGCGATCGCATGCAGTCTCACCGATGCATTAGAATCGCCTAACAGCGAAATCAATGGTTCAATTGCCTGCATTTCGCCTAACTGTCCTAAAGACAAGGCAATCGCACTTTTGATGCTGGGAATCTCTGTGGCCGGATGCTGCGTTAGCGAAGCTTGCCGAAGGCATCGCAGTATTTGCAGTAAGATTTCGGCGGCTGGTGTAGTTAACTGCGGTTTTTGGACTCGTCCCAAAACTGTGACAATTTCTTGCCACACTGTTTCTGATGTACTTTGGTTCAGTGCTGTTTGTAAATATTCCAAACTCGATAACGTTCCTACCCAACTTAAAGCGCGGATGGTTTCTAATTGCAGCGTTATTGGTGTCTGGGGTGAAATCAACAAATCAAATAAGTGTTTGGCAGCGTCATCACTACCAATCCGAGAAAGGGTAACTGCGGCTACACAACAAACATCAAGGTTAAAGTCGTAAAGTTTGGGTTGCAGTCTCGTTATTAAATCTAATGCTTGATGTAAATCGGGGCGAAAACCTAAACCAAGTACTGCTGCACGCCTCACTGTGGCGGCGGGATCGTCCAAAGCTTTTAACAATACTGGTGGTACGCGTTCGTCATGAAAACTGCTGAGGGCTTCAATTGCGGCGGCGCGGATTGCTGCTTGTGGATCTTGCACTACACTCAACAGCGGCGTAATGGTTTCTGGTTGCCGAATACAACAAAGCGATCGCACTGCTAACAATCGTGTATTTTCATCTAATAGAAGTTCAGTTAGTGAAGTAATCCCAACAGTACCCATTTGTTCCAGTGCTGTAGCTGCAATCGCTTTGAGTTCTTCATCCTCATCATTTTTCAACAATTCAACTATTGATGCGATGACTTCGCCAACGTTTTCAGCGTACGCTTCTGGGTGTTTAAATTCGCCCAAAGTCCTTGCTGCATACCAGCGCAATTCTTCTTCTGCATCTTCATCTTTTAATATTTCAATCAGTGGTGGTATAGCAATATCACCAAAGTGAATCAACACTTTGGTAATTTCCCAGCGTTGCTGAAAATCCCCCATCTCTAAGATTGAAAGTGTTAATTTCAGAAGATATTCTCTATTTTTAACTATCTCTGGATCTTCCGAGTCTGCACCTAAAATTAACTGTTGCAAATATTGAATTAGTGATGACAAATCAGCGGCATTATGTGCTGCCTCGGCTTGTACCAATAGCTGTTTGATGTTACTCACAATATTTTGCTTTAATTATCATCTTCTGCCCCTTAAGAGTGCTGAGTTATGAGTGCTCAGTGCTGAGTTATGAGTGCTGAGTTATGAGTGCTGAGTTATGAGTGCTGAGTGCTGAGTGGGGAATCTCACTTCTTTACTCAGGACTGGGAACTGGCTTAATGCCTCGGTATCACTAACGGAAAAGAAGAACTATTTTGTCTCCTGCTTCCATTAGCTTGGCTTGACTACAACCGAATTACCCTCAATCTTGGCAGCGTAAGTTTTCAGTGGATCTGTCGCTGGGCCTTTTTGCACTTTACCATCGGCTCCATATTCTGAACCATGACAGGGACAAGCGAATTTTTTCGCATCAGCTTTCCATGCTACTGTGCAACCTGCGTGAGTACAGGTAGGGTCAACAGCAGTTATTCCGGCTTTAGATGTGCCAACTACCAATACAGTCCCAGCAGGTGAGTCTTTCACCAGTAATTGACCTGTTTTATCTAATTCTGCCGATGTACCTACTGTTTGCCAATCTTTAGATACCGGAGTTGTTTGAGAAGAACAAGCTGCGATCGCTACAGGTAGAGAAGCCGCAATCCAACCCAAACCTACCCAATTAATAAAGTCACGACGTTTCATAGGTGCTGAAATAATATCTAAGTTTTAGCTAACATCTGCCATTCAATTTTGGATTTTAGATATGAGATTAATCTATGGCGATCCAAAATTGCTTCAGTCATCTCAAATACCGTTGATTAAGCGTTCTATATCGTTCATTGGTGACTTTAATGTAAAAAATGCATAAAATTCATGCATTTTTTGGAGATTTTCCCAAAAAACGTAACAATTTATACGATTTTAACAAAAAAATCATCTTAAGTTATGAGTATCGAAATTGTTACATGAACATTATCCAAACCTGCTTGACAAATTCCCAAGATGTAAATAGCCACAAATTTTCCTTAGCTAACCACGGATTTGGAGTTTCGCGTAGGAAGGTTCTTGAGTAAAAATAATCAGCCGTAGTTAAATATTAAGTTTTTATTCCCTAACCCTCGTAGATACAACACCTAATGTAACTACGGATCGATTCGTATTGAGAAATTACGACCACAGTTCCCGATCATATCAGTAATTTGCAAAGAGATTCAGCCTCATGACAGACACAGCAACTACCACTAGCCTTAATAAGTTCGAGAAATTAAAAGCAGAAAAAGATGGACTCGCTATCAAGAGTGAGATAGAGAAATTTGCCGCCTTGGGTTGGGAGGCAATGAACGAAACAGATCGCGATCATCGACTCAAATGGGTAGGTGTGTTTTTTCGCCCAGTTACCCCAGGCAAGTTTATGATGCGGTTGCGGATGCCTAACGGTATTCTTACCAGCAGTCAGATGCGTGTTTTAGCCCAAGTAGTGCAGCGTTACGGTGATGATGGTTGCGCTGATATTACAACGAGACAGAATATCCAATTACGGGGGATCAGAATTGAAGATTTACCAGATATCTTTAATAGATTTCACGCAGTTGGTTTAACCAGCGTTCAGTCAGGGATGGATAACATTCGCAATATCACAGGCGATCCCGTGGCGGGGTTAGATGCAGATGAGTTGTACGACACGCGAGAGTTAGTACAGCAAATTCAAGATATGCTTACCAATAAAGGAGAAGGAAACCCAGAATTTAGCAACTTACCACGGAAGTTTAATATTGCGATCGCAGGTGGACGAGACAATTCGGTTCATGCTGAAATTAACGATTTGGCTTTTGTGCCAGCATTTAAAAATAGTGCTGAGTGCCGAGTGCTGAGTGCTGAGTCTTTTTCCCACTCAGAACGGGCTGAACGCCCCGCTACCGCTAACAGCACTCAAGACTCAACACTCATTTTCGGGTTTAACGTTTTAGTTGGTGGCTTTTTCTCAGCTAAACGTTGTGAGGCGGCGATTCCTCTGAATGCTTGGGTACTTCCTGAAGATGTAGTAGCTGTATGTAGAGCGGTTTTGGAAGTATTTCGCGATCATGGGCCACGTGCTAATCGGCAAAAATCGCGCTTGATGTGGCTAATCGATGAATGGGGTTTAGATAAGTTTCGAGCAGAAGTAGAAAGCCGTTTGGGTAAATCATTATTACCCGCAGCACCTAAAGACGAGCTCGACTGGGAAAAACGCGACCACATCGGGGTATATAAACAAAAACAAGCAGGATTAAATTACGCAGGCTTGAACATTCCTGTCGGTCGGTTGTATGCCGAAGATATGTTTGAAATCGCTCGTCTAGCAGAAGTTTACGGCACTGGCGAAATCCGTTTCACGGTTGAGCAAAATATTGTTATACCCAATATTGCTGACTCACGTTTAGCAACATTTTTAACAGAGCCTTTGCTGGAAAGATTTTCTATCGATCCAGGTTTGCTGGCGCGATCGCTAGTATCTTGCACAGGCGCACAATTTTGCAACTTTGCCCTCATCGAAACCAAAAACCGTGCCCTGGCAATGATTAAAGTCTTAGAAGAAGAGTTAACCTTCACCAACCCAGTGCGAATTCACTGGACAGGTTGCCCCAACTCCTGCGGACAACCCCAAGTTGCAGACATCGGCTTGATGGGAACTAAAACTCGCAAAAATGGCAAAACCTTGGAAGGTGTTGACATCTATATGGGTGGCAAAGTTGGCAAAGATGCCCATTTAGGAACTTGTGTTATCAAAGGCATACCCTGCGAAGACTTACAGCCAATATTGCAAGATTTATTAATCAAAAACTTCGGGGCGAAACTCAAGCAAGAAGCCTTACTAGTTGGTATAGCGAAGTGCTGAGTGCTGAGTGCTGAGTGCTGAGTG
>NZ_JAVRCI010000098.1:0-22385 GCF_034530835.1 Nostoc sp. DedQUE12b
GTGGTACGTTACAACAGCAATGGTAGTCTCGACACCAGCTTTGGTACTGCTGGCACGGTTATTAATAACTTGGGCAGTACTGACATAGCCTACAGCGTTAGTGTGCAAGACGATGGCAAGATTCTAGTAGCGGGAGTGAGTAATAATAACTTTGCTGTGGTACGTTACGACAGCAATGGTAGTCTCGACACCAGCTTTGGTACTGCTGGCACGGTTATTAATAACTTGGGCGGTACTGACATAGCCTACAGCGTTAGCGTGCAAGCTAATGGCAAAATTATTGTGGCGGGTTCGAGTAAAAATAACTTTGCTTTAGTACGTTACAACAGCAATGGTAGTCTCGACACCAGCTTTGGTACTGCTGGCATTATCACTACTGATATCGGCATAAATACTACTGATAATGCTTATGCTCTTACCCAACACGATGGTACGGTAATAGTCGCGGGAGTAAGCGCCAATAACTTTGCTGTGGCACGCTACAGGGTTAACCAAAATCCAGTACTAGTGAAGGAAATCGCAGACAAAGAGACTCCAGAAGACATAAATTTCAACTTCACAATCTCAGATAGCTTCCAAGATCAAGATCCTGAAGACATTCTTACCTACACTGCCACTCTCGAAAACGGTGACTCTCTACCGAGTTGGTTAAGCTTCAATGCTGCTACTCAAACATTCAGTGGCACTCCCTTAAATGAGAATGTGGGTAGCTTGAACATTAAAGTTACTGCTACAGATACTTATCTGGCTAAAGTCAGTGATATTTTTGTACTCACCGTTCAGAACGTCAACGATCCACCAGAGGTATTTCAGGCGATCGCAGATAAACAAGCAACAGAAGACACACTTTTCAACTTCATTATCCCAGACAACACCTTTAAGGATGTCGATGCTGGCGACACTCTCACGTACACTGCCACTCTCGACAACGGTGACTCTTTACCTAGTTGGTTAAGCTTTAATGCAGCTACCAAAACATTCAATGGCACTCCCTTAAATGAGAATGTGGGTAGCTTGAACATTAAAGTTACTGCTACAGATACTTATCTGGCTAAAGTCAGTGATATTTTTGTACTCACCGTTCAGAACGTCAACGATCCACCAGAGGTATTTCAGGCGATCGCTAATCAACAAGCAACTGAAGACGCAGTTTTCAATTTCACAATCCCCGCAAACACCTTCATTGATGTCGATGCTGGAGACATTCTTACCTACACTGCCACTCTTGAAAACGGCAACCCTCTGCCGAGTTGGTTAAGTTTCAATGCTGCTACCAAAACCTTCAGTGGTACTCCCTTAAATGAAAACGTCGGTAGTCTGAACATCAAAGTTACCGCCAAGGATATTGCTCAAGCTCAAGCGAGTAATGTATTCACACTCACTGTTAATAACACCAATGATGCGCCACAAGTAGCTTCACCCATCGCTAATCAACAAGCAACTGAAGACGCAGTTTTCAATTTCACAATCCCCGCAAACACCTTCATTGATGTCGATGCTGGAGACATTCTTACCTACACTGCCACTCTTGAAAACGGCAACCCTCTGCCGAGTTGGTTAAGTTTCAATGCTACTAACAAAACCTTCAGTGGTACTCCCTTAAATGAAAACGTCAGTGCAAACGTCGGTAGCCTAAACATCAAAGTTACCGCCAAGGATATTGCTCAAGCTCAAGCGAGTAATGTATTTACACTCACTGTTAATAACACTAACGATCCGCCAGAGGTGGCGAATGCGATCGCAGATAAACAAGCAACAGAAGACACACTTTTCAACTTCATTATCCCAGACAACACCTTTAAGGATGTGGATGCTGGCGACACTCTCACGTACACTGCCACTCTCGAAAATGGTGACTCTCTACCCAGTTGGTTAAGCTTCAATGCTGCTACTCAAACATTCAGTGGCACTCCCTTAAATGAGAATGTGGGTAGCTTGAACATTAAAGTTACTGCTACAGATACTTATCTGGCTAAAGTCAGTGATATTTTTGTACTCACCGTTCAGAACGTCAACGATCCACCAGAGGTATTTCAGGCGATCGCAGATAAACAAGCAACAGAAGACACACTTTTCAACTTCATTATCCCAGACAACACCTTTAAGGATGTCGATGCTGCCGACATTCTCACTTACACTGCGACTCTTGACAACGGTGACTCTTTACCGAGTTGGTTGAGTTTTAATGCTGCGACCAAAACCTTAAGTGGCACTCCCTTGAATGCAAACGTGGGTAGTCTAAACATTAAAGTTACTGCCACGGATACTGCTTTTGCTGAAGTCAGTGATGTTTTTGTACTCACCGTTAAGAACGTCAACGATCCGCCAGAGGTGGGGAATGAAATTGCAGATCCAGAAACAACAGAAGACACAGTTTTCAATTTCACTTTCTCAGAAGACACCTTCATTGATATCGATGCTGGCGATAATCTCAGCTACACTGCAACCTTGGAAAACGGCAACGCTCTGCCGAGTTGGTTGAACTTTAATGCTGCAACCAAAACCTTCAGTGGCACTCCTTTAAATGCAGACGTTGGTATTCTAAATATTAAAGTTACTGCCACAGATACAGCTCTTGCTCAAATCAGTGATGTGTTTGTACTCACTGTTAAAAACGCCAATGATGCACCAGAGGTGATGAACGAAATTGCAAACCAAGAAGCAATAGAAGACACGGTTTTCAATTTCACTTTCTCAGAAGACACCTTCATTGATGTTGATGCTGGTGATAGCCTAACTTACAGTGCCACTCTCGAAAACGGCGATCTTCTACCTAGTTGGTTAAGCTTCAATGCTGCTACCAAAACCTTTAATGGCACTCCCTTAAATGCGGATGTGAGTAACCTCAACATTAAAGTTACTGCTAGAGATATTTTTGGCGTTGAAGTCAGTGATGATTTTGCACTCACTGTTAAGAACGTTAACGATGCACCAGAGAGAGTTGAGGCGATCGCTAATCGAAAGGTAGTCATAAATACGCAGTTTAATTTCACTATCCCAGAAAATACTTTTATTGATATCGATGCTGGCGATAGCCTCACCTATACTGCTACTCTCGAAAACGGCGATCCACTGCCCAGTTGGCTAACTTTTAATTCTGCTACCCAGAATTTTAGTGGTACTCCAACAATGGAGGATTTGGGTAATCAGAATATCAAAGTCACTGTCAAGGATCTTTCTGGGGATGAAGTCAGTGATGTGTTTGTATTAACAGTTGCTAAGTTCAATAGCACACCAATTGTAGATCGGGCGATCGCTGACCAAAAAACCACAGCAAAAACTACCTTCAACTTCACCATTCCTGAAAACACTTTTAGTGATGTGGATCTTGAAGATACCCTGACCTATACTGCTACCTTAGACAATGGTGAGCCATTACCTAGTTGGTTAAGCTTCAATGCTAACGAGCTTACCTTCAGCGGCACACCTACAAATGATCATGTGGGTAGCTTGAACATTAAAGTCACTGCCATAGATCCGGCTCTTGCTGAAATTAGCGATGTATTTGCACTCACAATTGCTAAAGCTAATAATCCACCAATTGTAGATCGGGCGATCGCTGACCAAAAAGTTACGGCAGAAACTACCTTTAACTTCACTATCCCTGAAAACACCTTTAGCGATGTAGATATTGAAGATACCCTAACCTACACTGCTACCTTAGACAATGGCGATCCACTACCCAGTTGGTTAAGCTTCAATCCTAATAAGCGTACTTTCAGCGGTATTCCTACGAATAATAACTTGGGTAGCTTGAACATCAAAGTTACCGCCAAAGATTCGGTTGGGGCTGAAGTAAGTGATGTATTTGCACTTACCGTTGCTCAAGGGATTACTGCTGAGACTGAATCAATTAGCCTACTTACAAGAATTACAGGTGATATCTTTACTATAAGAAATCAAGTTAACGGTGAAAAAGCCAAACTCTCAGTCAAGATTAAAAGCAACACCTCTGAAGAAGTCAATGAACTGGGTGTATTTGTCGTTGACGATGCAGAAGGTAGGATTAATGGCGTAGCCCCTGGTGCTGCAAATTACACCGAACTAGCTCTCCAACGGGCAACGGTGCTTCTTTCATCTCTTGCCAAACTACCGAATGGTTTTAATCCCACTGACCTAAGCAGGTTACTGGAGTTTAACTCTGAAACCAACCTAAGATTTTATTTAATCCGTAGCAGCACTACTCAGGCGGTGCTATCTGGACAAACCCCTTTTTCTCAGGTGCTTTTTTCCTCGGATACGAATGTGGACGATACAGGGTTCTCTCTCAACTTCCAGAATTTGGTTGTCAAGATTGCAGCAACAGAGCAAGATCCACCTCTAGGTACTGGTCTTCAAGGAAAATATGAACCCGAACTAATTGATTTACGGGATGTGAAACAATTGGTGCAAGCCGAATTTGTAGTTCATAGAGAAGCAGCTTTTAACAACTTTGTCGGCTTTTATCAGATAACTGATGAGAATGGTGGCATCGATACCAATGGCGATGGTACAGCAGATGTGCTTGTTGGACAGGCGGGTTATACTCAAGCTGCTATTAGTAACCGTGTTGCTGGTATTGATTTGAGTGTGGCTAACCAAGGTACAGCAACTTTCACAGGTAATTTCCAACCTGGTGCTATTTTCGTCCCATTTATCATCGTTAATGCCGGGACTGATGCAATTCTTGATAGCAATACCAATAACGATCCGGCGGTTTACTTCTCCTTCTTGGGCGCTAACACTGACCAAGCAGATCATATTCGCCTATTAGGCAATAACGCTTTTGGCTTTGAGGATTTGGCTAATGGCAGCGATCGAGATTACAACGATTTGATTGTCCGAGTTAATTTGAGTATCGCCTAGTCTAAAGTAACTTGGTATAGGTGTAATATAGCCTGTAAGCTTTATTGAGCAATGAATACAGGCTTTTTTTTGCAAAAAGTCAAATATGAGTCATAAAGAGCGATCGCATTAACGATGTTTTAGTGGATCTGTCATTTGCCAAAAGATGCGATTACAGCAAAGTCTTACAGTGATTCAAACAAATGTGTGAGAGTATATTTATTCACTCACTTGGAGACATAATTATGGTTTTTGCTGGCAAACGACCAAATAATTTAGGTATTAGCAACGGTAAATTAGCATCCTGCCCTAATTCCCCTAACTGCGTTTCTAGTCAGAGTACAGATGCATCTCATCAAATTGCACCACTGACTTTTACTTCTACTCCAGAAGAAGCGATTACTAATCTTAAACAGATTATTGAGTCTTTACCAAGAACCAAAATCATTACCGAAAGTCAAGATTATTTATATGCAGAATTTAAAAGTGCTTTACTGGGATTTGTGGATGATGTAGAATTCTATCTAGACCGGGCTGCAAATCTTATCCATGTGCGTTCAGCTTCACGTCTAGGTCAAAGCGATTTGGGTGTTAATCGTAAACGAATAGAGACGATTAGAGCTAAGTTCAAATAATTTTTAATTGAACTAAAGATTGGAGATTAAAGACTGGAAAGATAAGTAAGTATTTGGGCAAAATTAATTACACAATTTCATTACAAGTGAGACATTCGCAGAGTATTGGATTGATTCACTGAGTGTGTAATGGTTTAAATATTTTGTCCATCTACATTATGTGGATTCAGACCCCAGCCAAATTTGTAATGACAATTTTGCTATATGGTGTGGTATTTCACCGAAAATTACGTAGCTTGCTTCTCGCTTTTAGCGAGTATTACGAATTAGTTAAACTCTGCGATCGCAATATTTGTGAAACTTAATTTATTTAAAAACTTTGACTCCCGACCCCGATTAATTGTTGCTATCGGAATCGCTGTATTAGTTTCAGTAATCCTGCCGCATTCTCTGCACTTACCTACTCGCATTCTCTGCGCTTGGAACTCTGGTATTGACTTTTTCTTAGTTATAACGTGGTGGAAAATGATTAAGGCTAACCCACAAAAAATTCGCCGTTATGCTGAGAGTGAATATGAAGGACATTTGGCTATATTCATGTTGGTGATTGCTGCGGCTTGTGCCAGTGTTTTAGCTATTGGGTTTTTATTAACTGATAAAAAAGGATTGTCAACAATTCTACTGGCCCTACATGTCATACTTTCAATTATGACTATTGTTGGTTCCTGGTTACTAGTACATACGATGTTTGCAGTGCAATATGCACACAGCTATTACAAATATATTAATCGTAATCATAGTCAAGAAATCACCGGAGGTTTAGATTTTCCTCATAATGACTATCCAGACTACTGGGAGTTTTTATATTATTCATTTGTAGTCGGCATGACTAGTCAAGTTTCAGATGTGCAAACAACATCACCCGATATGAGGCGCTTGACTCTGTTACATGGCATATTATCCTTCTTTTTCAATACCACAATCTTAGCTATGAGTATTAATATTATTGCATCGCTGATTTAAAAATTGTTGACTCAGCCAAAAGTATGATTATTTAGTTCTCTACTTAGAGAAAGAGGAAATTAGATTACCAGTTCTTTAGGATGAACTTAAGTTGAGATAATTGGAGTAAGTTCATGCCTTATAACAAAATAGATGAATTATCTGAAGAAATCAAAGGACAACTGCCTGAACACGCACAACAAATTTTCCTTGCGGCATTTAATGCTGCTGAAAGTGATGCTTTGAGTGAAGAGGGTGCGCTTGAGATTGCTTGGAATAGTGTAAAAAATGAATACGAACCAGGCAGTGATGGCAAATGGCAGAGAAAGCCCGAAGATACTGCAATACATAATAAAGCTGTTGTATCTGGCGGAAACTAAGTAAATTTCACCTGTAGATAAATATCTGATTTTAAGGGTCTTATAAGGGTATAAGGGGAATTTCATTCTTAGAAAGCAGAAATGAAATTTCCCTTTTTTCACAATTTATGTCAGAAGATAGATATTTTTCATAACTTAATATTAGTTGCTATCAAAAATATTATATATAGACCAATACGGTTCAGTTAAGGCTCAATATCTATTCGGCTCATAAAATTGTCATAGATCCGCACGTTGACAATTATCGTGCTATCCACTGCTATGAAAAATGTGATTTTGTGAAAGTAAAACTATTGCCTGCAAATGAACTGCATGAAGGAGAATACTCACATTGTTGGCTCATGGCAATAGAACCAAAGAAATCATGAGAAAATGCATTCTACCTGTTATGCCTTCTTACCTGCTACTGGTTCAGTTATACTTTCCATATCGACCAGATTCCACTTTAAACCTTTGCTCCTATATATACGCTTCTGCAAATTTGGATAATCACCGATATCATGGTCTAGCCTTTGACCAACTACTATACATTTGAATATAGAATTGCCCGTGTTTTTCAGGTTGTGCGGCTTACCACCAGCGCGATATCCAATAAAATCTCCTGCTTTAACTGGATAAACGCTTTCTCCAATTGTTGCCTCAGCTTCTCCCTCAAGAACGTATACGCACTCTTCTTCGTGATAGTGCATATGAAGCTCCGTTGATTCACGTCCAGGCTCTACTTCAATGATGTGGAAACCGATATTTTTTAAACCTGTCAAATCCCCTAAAGACTTATTTAGTCTGCGAGCATTGGAGTTGAGAAAATGTGTTTTTTTTAGTCCTTCATAAGACTCAATCTCTTCTTTGGTAACTAAATACTTTTCCATTTCTTGATACCAAGGTGCTAAGAAAATTTGATGGTGAATAAGCGAGGGGACTAAAGATGAATTAAGACGGAAGTTAAAACAGGTTCAAGGGTTCCATCTTAGCAGGAGCGATGCCCTTCTCTACGAGACGCTCCGCGTAGCTTGCTTCCCCGGAGGGGTACGACAGGCTCAGGGTAAGACCTACGGCGGTAAACTACGCTTCTATTTGTGGATGGGATTATATCATCAGCTCGTTATTAAGTGCAAGTTCACAGAAAATTGGTATCAGTTAAGGTCTGACTGGATACCGAGAGTAGTACATCAGCCTAGATCATATAGTACGTTACTAAATTAACTCGCGTGTTCCCAGTCACTAAGTAACTCATGTTGTTGTACTATTTTATGGCATTTACGAAATGGTACTTTAGGAGTACCAATACTCCTACCAAGAAAAGACTGTTTTTTAGTCTTGGTAGGTCTATTTTCTAGGGTTGTTGAACTGAACTGTTGGGTTTTCATTGGTAAATAAATCTCTGGTTAAAACCTGAGCACTAATTTATAACATCAATTTGCAAACGGCAAATTTCTGAAGAAAAATAAAAAATACATATTTAATTTGTAAAAGAAAAAAGATAAATTTAAGAGTTTATTTACTCTGAAGAGGAAGTGTTGCCAATGAGACTAACGATCGCTGCGGCTAAATCTACAGGATCGACAGGTTTAGGTAGATGCTTTTGAAATCCTGCTGCCATTGCTTGGTTGTAGTTAATTTCTCCTGCATAAGCAGTCAAAGCGATCGCCGGAATTTGTCCGCCTTGCTCTGGCAGTAATTTTCTCACTTCGCCCAGCAACATATAGCCATCCATGAAGGGCATTCCAATATCGCTTAAGAGGATATCTGGCTTTGATTGCACCAATGTTTGCAGGGCTTCATCTGCTGATTCAACTGCCGTAACTGTCGCGCCATATTGTTCCAGTGCAAAGCTAAAAAATTCTCGCACATCGGCTTGATCGTCCACAAGCAGGATTTGCACTCCAGCAAGTAATGTCTCCTCAGTACTGAGTTCTGCTTGAGAAGCCTCACTACTGCTAACTCGCAACTCAGAATTTTTGAGCAAAGGTAGTTTGACTGTGAAGGTAGCTCCTTGTCCTTCTCCCAGACTCTCTGCCTGAACTGTGCCACCATGAAGTTCTACTAGATGGCGCACAATTGCCAGTCCCAATCCCAACCCACCAAAAACTCTGGTTGTCTTAGCATCTGCTTGCCGGAAGTAATCAAAGACGTAGGGCAAAAATTCTGGGTTAATTCCTTTACCTGTATCAATTACCTGGATTTGGGCATCTAAACCAACTTGCTCTAGACGCACTTCTACAAGTCCATCTGTGGGTGTGAATTTAACGGCATTGGAGAGGAGATTCCACATCACTTGTTGCAAGCGATCGCCATCGCCAAGAACTTTGCCGATATCATTACTTAAGATGATTTGAATTTGAATCGATTTGGCTTCTGCTGCCAAACGTACCGTTTCTAATGCAGATGCGATCGCTATTTTTAAATCCACTGCATGGAGATTTAACCTAACCTTACCTTGCAAAATCCGCGAAACATCAAGTAAATCTCCAATCAGTTGGGTTTGTAACTTGGCATTCCGCTCGATAGTTTCCAATGCTCGGATTTTAGTAGCTTCGTCAAACTTGCGAGTTCTAAGTAACTTTGCCCACCCTAAAATCGGATTCAAGGGAGTTCGGAGTTCGTGGGAAAGCACAGCGAGAAATTCATCTTTAATCCGGTTGGCTGTCTCGGCTTGTGCCCTGGCTGTCTTTTCGGCTTCGTAAAGTTGAGCGCGGGCGATGGCTTGTGCACACTGTTGTCCCAGTGTCAACATAAATCCCCGGTCTTCTTCGTTAAATTTTTGAAGAGGAGTAAAGCTTAATCCCAAAGCCCCAATTACTTTACCTTCTACTATCAAGGGAATGGAAGCCCAGGCATTATTCGCGATAACAGTCACAATATCTGCTAATTCGGGATATCTAGCAATCATGGCTGCTAAATTTTCTAAAAAAATCGGCTGCCCAGTTCTGACTGTTTCTGCTATTTGGTTAGATGCTGTTAGCGGAAAACTTGTCGAAGTATTTATGAGCGTTTGCGGATAGCCAATTGCTTGCACAACTTTTAGGGTAGTATTTCCTTCAGTAAGTAAGACAACGGAACCACCAGTAGCTTCCAAGGCGGCAATGCCTTGGTTTACCACTACATCAGCCACCTGTTGGGGAGTTAAGGCTTCCGAGAAGGCAGCAGTTATTTTTTGTAAAAGTACTGTACGATTGACAGACCGTTGAGTTTCCTGGTAGAGTCTGGCGTTGTCAATGGCTATCGCCGCCCGCCGAGCAATATCTTCTGCTAAAGCCAAGTCTGTTTGTTGATAGTACCGACCAGATTCGGCGGTAAAAAAAGAGATGGCTCCAAATAATTGCCCGCGGGAACGAACTGGAATCACCATCAGAGAACGAATACCCAGACTTTGCAGCAATTGCAGATGTTCGTTGTCTTCAGACATCTGTAGAAGATGTGAGTTAGATAATTCGGGATAAAAGACGGAGATTCCTAAGCGTAGTTGCCGTACAAGCTGTTTGGCTTTGGTTTTAGGTCGATAACGCAGCCGGATTTCGTCTAAGATATTTAGTTTTGTGGGATCGGCAATTGCGATCGCAATTTGTTTACTTGACCAATCTTCCTGGAAGACATCTACAATGCACAAATCGGCTAAAGTTGGAACTGCTAGATTTGCCACATTTTCTAAGGTGGTTTCATAATCTAATGAGGCAGCTAGTAAGGTGCTGGCTTCGACTAAAAAGTTTTGTGTAACTTCAATTCGTCTGCGATGACTAATATCTTCAATAATCCCTAATGCATACATTGGTTGTCCCTTCGCATTCCAAACTGCTGATGAAGTTAGGTTTACCCAAACTATGGAACCATCTTTGCGGATGTAGCGCTTCTCTAGGGAATAACCACTAATTTCTTTTGCTAAAACTCGCCGAGCATTTTCCCAATCAACTTCTAAGTCGTCAGGGTGGGTAATTTCCTGAAAGTTCATTTGAATTAACTCTTCATGGCTATACCCAGTAATTTCGCATAGGGCAGGATTAATTTGCAGAAATCTTCCATCTAACCCCACTAGAGTAATACCGACAGCTGCCTGATTGAACATTGCCCGAAACCTTTCTTCGCTTTCTCGCAAAGCAACTTCTGTTTGCTTTGCTGCTGTCACATCTGCCAAAATAATGCCAATTCCTACCGTTTCACCCATTGTGTTCCGAACTGGGTAATAGTTGCCCAGCCAGTAACCGTAACGTTCGGGTTGCTCCCTTGTCTCACCCCTGATTTCCATATTCAGCAGGGGTTCTCCAGTATCTAACACGCGCTGTAACTGTGGCTCTAAGTCAGCCGCCATTGCTGGCAACACTTCCCTAAATTTGCGTCCTAGATGTTCTTCTATAGCTAAACCGTTAATGTCAGCGAAAACTTGATTAATGCGGATATATCGCAGTTCTCGATCCAAAAAGCATACGGCAACCGGAGCCGCTCCGAGCAGTGCATCTAAAAGAGATAGAGATTCGGCATAATGGACTAAAGCCTGGTGGATGTCGCGATAAAGTTGGGCATTTTCCACTGCTAAGGCCGCACGATGGGTAATATCTGTTGCTAAAGTTAGGTCAGTGCGATCGTAGTGACGGTTTGACTCTGCGGTGACAAAGCTGATAGCGCCTAGTACTCGCCCTTTTGCGATTAACGGCACAATCATCACAGACTTCATCCCCAATTGCCGAACAAGTTCTAAGTGTTCCTGATTCTGAGTACTTGCCACTAATCGCGATTCAGATACCTCTGAGATGAATTCGCTTTGCCCGGTTTGCAGTACTTTAGTAATTGCACTTGCACCCTTGTAATCTATTGCATACTCCTGAAGTTTACGCGCCAACTCCGCTTTCGATGGGTCTGTATGGACAATAGGTAGGCGGCGAATGGAACCATCTTCATTTAAGATATCGACGCTACACCAATCAGCAAGCTGGGGAACTGAGATTTTAGCGATCTCTTCTAAGATTTGCTCATAATCTAGCGAAGTAGAGAGTAAACTACTAATTTGGGCGATATAGCGGAGCCTTTCCTCAGCCTGCTTACGCTCTGTAATATCGAGAACAAAAAAAGCTCCTCGATCTACAGTCCCTTCAAAATGGCTACCACCTATCAAAATCGGGAAGCGTGAGCCGTCTTTACGGATATATTCCTTTTGATATGGCGTGCAAAAAGACCTGTCTTGAAACTGAGTTATTGCTTCCTTATCGAGTTGCACGTACTCTGTAGGAGTTAGGTCTTGCCAACGAAATCTGCCGGCAAGTAATTCTTCACGGGTATAACCCACCATATTCAGCAAGGCATCGTTAGCGTCTGTAATCCCCCCGTCTTTACTCCAGAAGCCAATACCAATCATATTGGAATCAACCACACTACGAAACTTAGCTTCGCTTTCCCGTAATGCTTGTTCAGTTTGTTTCAGTTGAGTAATATCAATTGAACTAATGCCCACTCCCAACAACTGCCCATCCGGCAAACAAACCGGATAATAGCTGACAAGACTATAACGATATACCCCAGGCGGATAGGTTTCACCGCTCACTTCTTGGTTGAGTAAGGGCTGCCTAGTTTTCATCACTTGCTCAAAAATAGGCTCAATTTGCGCTGCCCATTCTGGTAATACTTCCCTAAAGGTGCGACCAATATGTTGAGTTTGCGGTACACCGTTAATAGCAGCTAGCGCTTCATTAGCATAAACGTAGCGAAGTTCAGTATCAAGAAAAGCCAGCGCCACTGGTGAACTAGTAAGCCAGGCATAGACTAACGCCAAAGATTCGTCTTTTTGCCCAATAGCTTGCTGAAGTTCCTGGTGCAACCTGGCTTTTTCTAATTCTGTCTGCTTGCGCTCAGTAATATTTACACCTGCACAGGTGATACCTAAAATGCTATTGTCTGCATCTCTTAGTGGTTCAACTAGCAAATCGTAGTAACGGTCTTCTCCACCAATTGTTAGATAAACTTCTTCACGGGTTGCAACACCAGTCTCTATTACTTTTAGCTTAATTGCCTGCAATTGCTCTGCTACTGAGGCTGAGAATAATTCATCATCAGACTTACCTAACATTTCCTCAGCAGTTTCTAGACCTTGAGGATCATGAATCCATTGATATCGCAAATCACGATCCTGCTGAAAAACCAAGATATCTGAACTACTTAACGCTAATTGAAATCTTTCTTCACTAACTCTCAGCTGTTGCAGATTTCCATCAGATCGTATTTTCGCAGCCTTTAATGCCTCACATAAGATACTAAAAAGCAATCCTTGTAATGCAAACAACCCAATTCGCACAGAATTAGATAAGTCAAAACTCAGCTCATAAGCTGGGGGGAGAAAGAAGTAATTGCCCAGTAACGCAGACAAAAAAGTTGCTAATAATCCTGATTTCAAACCACCATACCAAGCACTCAACATTACAGCGCTAAAAAACAGCAGGAAAGGAGTTCCACTCATGTTTAACCAGGGGTCTAGCATCAACATTAGCACTAGTGCAAGTGCGACAATTAATACAACGATGCCATAACGCAGTAACTGAGAATAATGAATATGGGGCATGAAAAGCTCTTGGAAAAACCAATACTCATTGCAGAGGCTGTATATAGCCTAAGCTAGTTTGTAAATTTTAGTAACTTATCTCCAGATAGATTTTTGCTGAGTTATGAAAACCTCTTTTGCTAGAGGTTTATTTGTTAACTATCTGATATATCAAGGGAAATTTTAGCTCGCTCCATCAAGATAAATTGCACTGTTGTGCTAATCTAAAATACTAGATACAAATACACAACTAATTTATAATAAAAATTATAGAATAATATCTGGTTCAGGATAGAGATAAATAGAAAATATTGGCTGTCGGTCATTAACTGCCATACTACTATTTATTTGATTGCCATGAAGATTTAAATTTTAATGAATAAGTAAATTATTAAAATTGCTAGTATATCTACTTAATTACTAAATATAATAACGACGCGATCGCCTACTCATAGTTTGACTTTGCCAAGAGCTTTTTCTGCTTTTTTAATTAGTGCATCTGTTGCCGTCCTCACCAGAAGATAAATACATAGTTTGACTTGCTATAAGTACTTCTGCTGTCTCATGTCTTAGAGGTTTAGAGAAGACATAACCTTGGCCAAATTCGCATCCAAGTTCCTGTAACCATTGAAGTTGTTGTGGTGTTTCAATACCTTCTGCAATAACAGCTAATCCGAGTTGATTGCTCAAAGCAATAATAGTACTAACAACCTGATAATTACGGTTTCCTTCCTGCATCTGACTTACAAAAAAGCGATCGATCTTCAAATTATCAGCAGGTAAACGATGGAGATAATTAAGCGATGAATAACCGCTACCAAAGTCATCAATGCTGATTTGAATTTTTCTATCCTTTAATTGGGTTAATAAATCAATTGTCTGACTGATATTGTCAATTAACATACTCTCGGTAATTTCTAAGGCTATGGAATCGCCTTCTAAACCTGTTTGAGCTAGTGTTTGATCGATGTCATCAATTAAGCTAGCTTGGCGAATATCTTGAGCAGAGAGATTAATACTCATCTTGAGCGGGAAGTGACTAGCAAACTTGGTTTTCCAGTTCGCCAGTTGTTGACAAGCTTTGTAGAACATCCAGCGATCGATTTGCACAATTAGCCCTGTTTCTTCGGCAACAGGAATAAATTCCCCCGGCAAAATCAACCCGCGAGTTGGGTGTTGCCAGCGCACTAATGCCTCAAATCCAATCAGCCGAACTCCTTGCAACTGCAATTCTCTACTAACGTGTCGGTTTGGCCCGCCGGAGGCATCGCCAAGTATGTCAACAATCGGCTGATAGTATATAACAAACTCTTCTCGTTCGAGAGCTTTACGGATATCCGTTTCTAGAGTTAGCCGATTTACGGCTTGAGTGTGCATTTCTATATCAAAAATTTTGTACGAACTTCTATCTTGGGATTTGGCTCTATACATGGCAATATCGGCATCTCGGAGTAAATCGGAGGCGTGAGAATAGTTCTTTGTTCCTAAGACAATACCGATGCTCGTACTGATAACCACTTCCGAATCATTAAGTATCAATGGTATTTGAAAATCTTTTATAATCCGCTCAGTAATTTGAATAGCTTTTTCAATACCAGAAATATCTTCCAGGAGAATTACGAATTCATCACCACCGATTCGAGCGACTAAATCAACCTCTCGTAGATGAGTTTTTAGCTTCTGAGCAATGCTTTTAAGTAGTTGATCTCCAGCTAAATGTCCTAAGCTATCATTGATCACTTTGAACCGATCTAGATCGAGAAATAAGACGGCGTAACGATAGGTTTCTATTCGTTTGGCTCGGTTAATTGATAATTCGAGCCGTTCTACCAAAAGCGTCCGATTCGGTAAATCTGTCAACGGATCGTGTAAGGCATTGTGAATAATCATTTCTTGTGCTTGTTTGCGATCGCTTACATCTAATAAAACACCATGCCAGACAATATCTTTGTTTTCTCGACACTCCGAACGCGCACTTGCCTGTACCCATTTGAGTTTGCCAGAGGGTGTAACTAATCGCCATTCATAAGAGAATGGTTTTAAAGTTTGAGCGCTTTGTTTGGCAGCTGCATAACATCCGGCACGGTCATCAATATGGATTTGTGCTAGGCAAAGAGAGGCATTTTCTAAAATTTGATCTGGTGTGAATTCTAGAAGATCGATACAGCCTAAACTGATGTATTCAAAGACAAAAGAACCATTAAAATGATGCACAAAACTGTAAATTATTCCCGGTATATTAGATGCTAATGTTTGTAACAGATTTTGGGCTTGTTGGCGCTCTGCCCGCACCTGAGTATCCCGAAGTTCTCGACGCACCGCCACTGGCAATCGGCTTAAATTGTCTTTCATCACATAATCATGAGCACCTGCTTTCATCATTTCCACAGCAGATACTTCGCCGATTGTGCCAGAAACGAGAATGAAAGGAATATCTTTCTGACTCTGCTTTGCTATTTCCAAAGCCATAGGAGCATTGAATCCAGGCAATCGGTAATCTGAAATTATCACATCCCAGGTACGGCTATTGAGGGCTGTGTGTAGCTCTTCAACCGTTTCGACACGTTGCGAGATTGGCTCGAAACCACCGCGACGCAGTTCACGGATAACTAACATGGCATCGATTTCTGAATCTTCAACCATTAAGACGTTCAAGGGTTCACTCATACCTCATACCTCATACCTTATAATCTCCTTGGCAAAATTTGAGTTAATCCGCCACATTTTCATCCCAAACAATACCGATTAGCTGCTAAGAAATATGACTAACAGATGCACCAACGATTTGCAAGCTGGTGAATAAATCGGCGTTCAAGTGGCTGGCTAATCTCGCCCTTGTCTGCGCTCAAAAGAGAAATGAGAAATAGTTTTTTTCAGGATACCTGCTTAGTTAACTCGACTATGGAACCAGTGAGGACACCCATCCCACAATAAAAATTGGAATGTTTTTTTATTTGGAAGTGCCTAAAGAGGTTTTTCAGGAACTTTACCCATTGTCAGCCAATCTTTGTGCCAGTCCCCCATACTCAATATTGCGATTTAAGATGATTGGGTATTCTATAATTTGCGATCGCCACTATACGGATGATTGAAGTTGAACATCTGAGTAAAATATACGGCTCTACCCCAGCGATTACTGATGTCACCTTTAGCGTCGAGCCTGGGGAGATTTTAGGGCTGTTGGGCCCCAATGGCGCTGGAAAAACTACAACCATGCGGATTCTGGCTGGTTATTTACCGGCAACCAATGGAAATGCCCGGATTGCTGGTTATGATGTCCATGAAAATTCCCTGGCTGTGCGCCAACGCATTGGTTATTTACCCGAAACACCGCCGTTATATCCAGACATGACGGTGGAAGGATTTTTGCATTTTGTCGCCCAAATTAAGGGAGTATCAGCAGGCGATCGCCCCAATAAGGTGACAGCCGCCATCGAACGCTGCAACTTAGAAGATAAGCGGCGAGTAATTATTCGCAAACTCTCCAAAGGATACCGCCAAAGGGTAGGAATTGCTCAAGCGATCGTTCACGATCCCCCAGCGATCATTTTGGATGAACCCACCGTTGGACTCGATCCACGACAAATAATTGAGGTGCGGAATTTAATTAAAAGCCTCGCTGGTACTCACACAATTATTCTTTCCACGCACATTCTGCCAGAAGTAAGCATGACTTGTAGCCGCGTCGCCATCATCAACCGCGGTAAAGTTGTGGCAACAAATACACCAGAAAACCTGATGACTCAGTTGACAGGTGGCTCAGGGTATGAATTGGAAATAGAAGGAGAAGCCGCCCTAGCGAAACAGGTATTGCAAAAAGTTGCAGGTGTGAGTCTGATAGAATCAATTCCCACAGCTGGAATGCACGGACATCAACCCCAGGAAAATCGCGCTTATCTGCGGGTGATATCGCAACCGGGAAAAGAACCAGGAAAGGATATTGCCACAACCTTAGTGCGTGCAGGGTTCGGTTTACATGAACTGCGGCGGGTTAACGCTACCTTAGAAGACGTGTTCTTGCAACTGACCACAGAAGAAAAGAATTTCGATCCTGATGTAGACTTAGCAGCAGACAAAGAAGGAGCAGCGTAAATGGGTGTAGTACTGAGTAATATTATTGCCATTTATCGCCGAGAGTTACAGAGTTATTTTGTATCGCCTTTGGCTTATGCGATCGCAGGTATATTTTGGTTCATGGCGGGGTTATTCTTCGTGATGATTTTGCTAGGGCCAAATGGCATTTTGGTAGGAGTCGCGGCAATAGATGCACAAGGGCAACAACTAGGAGTGCCATTACCGCCGATAGATGTCCCCTATGAATTTATCCGGGGATTTTTGGATAGTATGGGGTGGCTATTGTTGTTTACCCTGCCAATTCTCTCAATGGGACTCTATGCCGAAGAACGTAAACGGGGCACTTTAGAACTGTTAGCCACCTCACCAATCACCAATTGGGCGGTAGCTTTGGGTAAGTTATTAGGCGTGCTAACATTTTTTACCACGATGGTTTTACCCATGCTAGTGTTTGAAGCGATCGCCATTAGTGGATCAAATCCACCAATGGCGCTCTCAATTCCCTTGTTGGGTCATTTTGGATTAATCTTGCTAGCAGCGGCAATTTTATCTTTAGGAATGTTTATTTCCTCATTAACAGACAGCACAATTTTATCTGCCGTTCTTACCTTTGCAGTAATTTTATTGTTGTTATTCATTGATTTAATCGCCAAAATTATCCCTGGCCCCGTGGGCGAAGCCTTAGGTTATCTGTCGTTACTGAAACATTACAACACTTTCATTCAAGGTATTTTTGATACCAGCGGCTTAATTTTATTCGCCAGTTACATTTTTTTGGGCATCTTTCTCACAGCTCAATCAATTGATGCACTGCGTTTTCAAAGGCAATAGTACCGCATGGCGGAAGTCAAAAGTCAAAAGTCAAAAGTCAAAAAGCTTATAGGGCAGAGTCTTTGACCATTTTAAATGGGTGGTTGATTTACGCTGTACTGTAGTAGTTATATAAGTTATGAGTAAAAAGCTAGGAGTGAGGAGTTCAAACTTATAACTCATAATTCCTAACTCCTAACTCCTCACTTTAGTCTAATAATATGAAAATAGTTGCAAAAAAGAAACTGTGGAAATATCTGTTTTGGTTAGGCCCTTTCCTAATTGCTGTCGGCTTAACAGTTGGATTAGTGTCTGAACAGTGGGGATTAATTCCATTAGCATTTCTAATTACGGGAATTGTGATTAGTGGATTGGGGATAATATGGCAAAGCTACCAGAATAACTGGTGGAACCGCCGTTCTACCCAAGCAGGAACTAATGCCCTAGTGGCAACTCTGGCAGTATTAGCGATTTTAGGATTGATTAACTTTTTGGGGACTCGCTACCACTTGCGAGCAGACTTAACAGAAGCTCAATTATTTACCCTTGCACCCCAGTCACGTGAATTAGTAAGGGTTTTACCACAGCCAGTTAAAGTGTGGGTGTTTGATGTTAACCAGAATCCCCAAGACCGAGAACTGCTAGAAAATTATCAGCGCCAAAGCTCAAAATTTAAATACGAGTATATTGACCCCCAAGCTAGACCAGGACTTGCAGAAAAGTTTGGCGTCAAAGATTACGGGGAAGTTTACCTAGAATCTGGCGATAAACGGCAATTAGTGCAAACAGTAAATCAAAATGAGCGATTGTCAGAAATCAGATTAACTAGTCGCCTGCAACAACTAACAAATTCAACCACAGCTAAAGTTTACTTACTCCAAGGTCATGGCGAACGCCAGCTTTCGCCTGGGAAAGATGCAATATCACAAGCAGTTCAGGGATTAGGCGATAAAAACTTTACAACATCACCGTTGAATTTAGGAGAAACTTCCAAAGTTCCTCAAGATGCGGCTGTAGTGATAGTGGCTGGCCCCAAGCGAGGATTGTTTGAGGGTGAAGTCAAAGCTTTGCAAGAATATCTTAATCGCGGCGGTAATTTACTGCTGATGATTGATCCGAATACCGATCCCAAACTTAACAGCTTGCTACAAGAGTGGGGTGTTCGTCTGGATAATCGTTTAGCAGTCGATGTCTCTGGCGAAAGCGTCGTGGGACTTGGCCCTGCTGCGCCTTTAGTCACAGAATATGGACAGCATCCGATTACCAAAGATTTCGATAACAGCAATTCTTTTTATCCAATTGCCCGACCACTGGAAATTACCTCTGTGCCTGGTGTTCAGGCTA
This sequence comes from Nostoc sp. DedQUE12b, assembly GCF_034530835.1. Lineage (NCBI taxonomy): Bacteria > Bacillati > Cyanobacteriota > Cyanophyceae > Nostocales > Nostocaceae > Nostoc > Nostoc sp. DedQUE12b. The sequence continues at coordinate 19,530 of NZ_JAVRCI010000098.1, forward strand.
CTCCATTGCTACGAACCAAACCCTACCCCAGCAGTTGGGCAGAAAGCGATCTCCAAAGCGAAAAATTAGAGTTTAATGCAGATAAAGACCTGAAAGGGCCTCTAACCTTGGGCGTTGCCTTAACAAGAAAACCAACACCCAAATCTACTTCCACTCCCCAACCTGCACCCACACCTTCACCTCTACCATCACCAACCACTCAAAGCAAGACTAGCCCAACTCCTTCCCCTTCTCCCAAGACTCCGCAAGCGTTACCCCTACCATCACCAACCACTCAAAGCAAGACTTCCCCCACTCCCCCTACCTCCCCTGCTCCCGCTCCCCCTACTCCCTCATCTCAAACAGCTGCCGAGTCACGGTTAGTAGTTTTAGGAAATTCTAATTTCGCTACTGATGGCTTGTTTCAACAGCAACTAAATGGAGATGTATTTCTCAACTCAGTTACTTGGCTGAGTCAACAGGATCAGCAACCCCTTTCTATTCGCCCCAAAGAACCGAAAAACCGTCGAATAATCCTGACTACTACCCAAAGCAATCTTTTAATATTGTTGTCTTTGTTGGTTTTACCTTTAATTGGTTTTGCGATCGCAGTTATTATTTGGTGGAAACGACGGTAAGAAGTAAGTTAGAAGTTAGGAGTTAAGAGTGACAAGTAGAGACTAGAGAAGAGTTTTTTCTATGCCCAATGACAAATACTTCGACTTCGCGGTAGTTGAGCGCAGTCGAAACTCAGTACAAGTGACAAATGACTAAAAAATGAAATTGCCGAAAACGACTTTAATTTTGATATTGTTAACGCTGGGTTTAGGTGGTTTTGTTTACTTCTATGAAATTCGGGGTGCAACTGTGCGCGAAGAAATCAAGGAGCAAAAGCAGAAAATTTTCTCTTTTAGAGAAGATGATGTGCAATCCTTAACAGTCAAGACAAACAAAATCACCCTGAATCTGGAACGTAGCCCTGAATCTTCTAGTAATCCCAAGTGGTTAATCAAATCTCCGATATCGGGCCCAGCAAATGATGCTATTGTTTCTTATTTAATGGATTTGTTAGTCAAGGGTAATAGCGAGCGTACTTTATCCACTCCAGCAAAAGAGCTTAAAGAATTCGCCCTAGATCAACCCCAAGCAACTATTAATATCACCCTAAAAAACCGACAAACCCATCAGTTGCTTTTGGGTAAATCTAACTTTAACGGTCGTTTCTTGTATGCTCAAGCTGACCCTGCTACGAAACCTGATGGAAATATAAATGTGCTGTTAGTATCTACAGATTTTGCCAATGCCGTCAATCGGGAATTATTAGAGTGGAAACAACCTGTAGATAATAGTCAGAAGCTACCTGGACTCAGCACCCCTTTACCAACTCCGACAAATAGTCAATAAGCAATTACGGTTTCTGTGGTATGTTTCGGTAACGCACAATGGGTTAGCACATCTGCGCTACTCTACTTCAAATCTCACTAGTTTTTCTAAGTTACTATGACAAATCCGACAGCAACATTGCTGATTTCCTGCCCCGATCAAAGAGGACTGGTGGCTAAATTTGCCAATTTCATCTATTCTAACGGTGGTAATATTATTCATGCAGATCAGCATACAGATTTTGCTGCTGGGTTATTCCTCACACGCATTGAATGGCAGCTAGATGGGTTCAATTTACCGCGAGAATTTATTGCCCCTGCATTTAATGCGATCGCACAACCTTTAGGCGCTAAGTGGGAATTACGTTTTTCTAATACAGTCCCACGCATTGCTATTTGGGTAAGTCGGCAAGACCATTGTCTATTTGATTTAATTTGGCGACAACGCGCCAAAGAATTTATTGCTGAAGTTCCTTTAATTATTAGTAACCATTCTAATTTAAAGGTAGTGGCAGAGCAGTTTAATATAGACTTTCAGCACATTCCCATCAATAAAGATAATAAAGCAGAACAAGAAACCCAACAATTAGAATTACTACGTCAGTACAATATAGATTTAGTTGTATTGGCGAAATATATGCAGATTGTTAGCGCAGATTTTATTAGTCAATTTCCACAAATTATTAATATACATCATTCATTTTTACCAGCTTTTATCGGAGCAAACCCTTATCACCGAGCTTTTGAACGTGGGGTAAAAATTATTGGTGCAACTGCTCATTATGCCACTGCTGATTTAGATGCAGGCCCAATTATTGAACAGGATGTAGTGCGAGTTAGTCACCGTGATGAAGTTGATGATTTGGTGAGAAAAGGCAAAGATTTGGAGAGAGTTGTATTAGCAAGAGCAGTGCGATCGCACTTACAAAATCGTGTCTTAGTATATGGAAATAGAACAGTAGTCTTTGAATGATTTTGTATCCAAACGAATGTAATTCGTAGCTATACAAACAAAGTTCGCGTAGGCGCAATAGGTTCGGATTAAGCTCCCCCTGCCTGGGGCGACCCCCTTTTTAAGCAGAGCCAGCGCGGTAACAAGGGGAAGAATCTGATTTTCGTATTCGCTCTAAAAATTGGATAGTGTTATACCAATTCACGAAAATCCTGATACAGATTTCTTGTAGGGGCATGGCATTGCCCACCTGTGTCAACTTAAGCGAAAAGCTGACGGGAGCAATCGCCCTCATCCCCTAACCCCTTCTCCCATTTTGGGGAGAAGGGGAATTTAATCCTTTACCTCCCCTCTCCCAACCTCTACGGTGTACACACAAGTCTGAAGTTGTTCAAGAATCTGGGTTTTACTCCACCCTAACCACTGCTTGAATTCAATAAACGACTACCCGAATTCAATAAACGACTACCCGAATTCAATAAACGACCACCCGAATTCAATAAACGACTACCCGAATTCAATAAACGACCACCCGAATTCAAT
>NZ_JAVRCI010000099.1:0-22315 GCF_034530835.1 Nostoc sp. DedQUE12b
TAACCAATTTTCACTGGTGGCCGACAGTTGCGGCTTAATTATGGGTAATTTACCGGACATGATATTAGAGGCTCTGCCTCCAGTCAGATATTGAGTCTCTGACTCAATGAATGCATTCCCAGTCTCCGACTGGGAACGAGGAAAAACAGGAAAGTCTTATCAAGCTAGGTTTTTAGGACTTGTGTGTACACCGTAGCCAATGCATCGGGGGGATTAAGGGGGGTGAAAATGTGATTAAACACAGCCGAACACTTTTAAAACAACCTTTTAGAGATTGACATATTGTGCAACTTACTTTTGACGTTATTTGGAAAAGAATATGGCAAATCTACCTATTTTGTGGAATAGTTGGGGTAGGTTGGTAACTTGAACTGGATCTCAGTTGACTAATCACGAAGAATGTACCAAGAGTTAAGGCTATTGATACAAGTGCGATCGCTAAAGAGTTAGTCTTCCAAAAGCTTAGTTTTCCTTGTGTATAAGCCCTATTGGCTATATTCACTTCTCGCCTAGCCTCTTCTAAAATGGATTGGAGAGCATTTATCTGCTCATCTTCTAGTTCTGCATACCTATCTTGTCTAAAAGCACTTTCTAGAATTTTTACCTTTTCCTCAGAAGATACTTGAGCTAGTTCTCTTCTGACAACTTCATAAGGATTAGTTTGCTTTACAGGTTGTGAGGATGGAGTTTGAGGGTTTGGTTGAAAATGTTGCTGATGAAATTTCTCCAGTTTCTCATGCTTGATTGGTTCTGAGGATTGATTTAGCCGAATTGGTGGTTCAATCGGAGTATCTTGTCGAATTTCTTTTTTGGTAAAACTGTAGACGTTATTTTGCGTTACAGGTTTTGATGATTGGTTTTGAGGTGTTCGTGGTTGAGTTGGGATACGCTCATTATTAACTATTTCATTTGTCTTTAATGACCATTTATACTCACTATCTTGGACAACTATATTTTTCAATGAAGAATATAAGTAATGGTTGACTTCCCGTCTTTCAACACCCAGCATTTCAGCAATTTTTACTGCTCTTATGGGAGTGCCACGTTTTAAGATTTCAACAATTTTAGATTCCAGACTATTCATATTAACCACCAATTTTAACTTTATAGAATAAAGTCAGACTGTACCTTCTGCAAAAATATCGATAATCTTTAGCATTGTTTTGTCACCTAAGCCCTTGATCCGATCAACTACATTGCTAAAAGATTTGAATTTACCATTGTCACGCTCACTGATTATTTTTTCAATTATTTTAATATTGATACCAACCCGTCTCAACTTAGAGGTAAGCTCAGATATACCCAAAGTATTAAGTGCTTCCAATGGTTCCATTGGTTTCGGAATTCGATTTTCAATTTCCTTCAGTCTGTCATGAATATTTTTAATTTCATGTCTAAACTCTGTCTGTAATTCAAGAGTACGGTTTTCAAAACGTGATTCAAGGTTTGTTACGCGAGACTCTGTGTTGATAGACCGTGATTCCATATTTATTAAACGCGATTCAATACTATCTGAACTAACAGTTACATTGTTGGGAATAAACGCTTTTGATTTTCTAAATAGTTCTACTTGCTTTGTTAAAAGTTCTTCATTTTCCGACTCAATTATAAATACTCCAATCATCTCTCCTTTACGAATATCTATTTCTCTAGCTCTAGCCGCAGCATAATACTCAAAGTCGCCATCGACTACTTCAAAAGATTGCAAACTTGTTCTGCGGACTACAATAGGGTTAACAACACCTTCAGATTCTAAAATTAACTGAGCAGCTTGTTCTAGCTCATCATCTGCAAAATTTGAACGAGGTTTGCTGGAGCTAATTTTCTTGACAGCAACAAGTGAAGTAGATAGTTTCATTAATCTAATCCTATTTTTTGTAAAACTTCTATTGCTAGTAACTCAAATTCTTGTGCAGCCATTGAATCTGGCTTAAAATCAAGTACAGATATCGGATCAGCTATCTCCATATCTCCTATAGTTAGAGATTTTTCAGCACATTTTGCTAGATCATCTCTATCATAAATTACTGTATCCATGACTTGGATATCATACCGTTTCGGAATTGCTTCTAGTCTTTTAGGTAAAGTATGTTTCACAAATTGATTGTTAGTAGATATCTTACAAGCAAGGACACCTAAAGTTTCAATAGGAGGTTTCCTTATTTGTTTTCTAAATGTATTAATGCCTTTTATAAACTCTTTAACATTTGTTAATCCTTGGTTTGCAAAAGGTTTTAGGTCAGATGGAATAATAAGATAATCAGAGGTAATCAAAGCAATTCTCGCATACAGATTGAGTGATGGTGGAGTATCTATAAGGACAACATCATATTTATCTTTTACATATTCTAACTTCTCAATAAGTACCAATCTACTACCCTCAAGAGCATTTAAATCAGTTTCATTTCTCATCAGATTGATGTGTGCAGGAACAACATCAATCTCAGGATTGCAGAAATTAGATTTTCTGGCTACTTCTGAAATAGGATACAATTCTTCAGATTGTAATACTTGGAGAAGATTAGAATCCTTGATATCATCAAATTCTTCATCATCAAATTTGACTAAACCTGTGGCAAATGTAGTATTAGCTTGGCTATCAAAATCAATTACTAAAACTCTTTTACCCTTTTTTCTAATAGCAGCAGCTAGATTAACTACTGTTGTTGTCTTACCAACGCCACCTTTGTTGTGATAAACTGCAATTATTTTCATTGAATGTTCTCTCTTTATTTCTATAATTGAATTATTTCCATGTACTTGAATTTCAAAATCATCTTTAGACTGCCTATTTGTGAAACTTTCCCTAGCAATTAAACCTTTAATTTCCTCTATCCTTGCTTCAACTTCCTTCCCAGAACATTGAAATATTAACTGAATATCAGTCTGCAATTTTTGATAAATTCTAATCTCTTTGCCATTAGTCAGCAATCCATACCTGATATTCAAGCTGGTTAAATAATGCCTGAGTCTGGGGATATGATGATTTAAGTTTTGTTTGGGATGCTTTGCCTCCATGACGACACTCAGCGGCGAGTTGGCATCTAAGACGAAGGGAATCACTTGGGCAGCAAATGCTAAGAAATCTAAGCGGATGCTACCAACGGCAACTTCTTGATGCCAGGTGTCAGGAGTATAACCTAGCTGTGGTAGCAAATATTGCACTATGAGTTTGCTTTCAACTTCGCTTTCGTTACGGCATAGCTCAGGATTAAAAGGCAATATTTTTCTACCTCTAAATAATTATTGGAGTTGGGACAAAACCTGATATTTGCTAAATTATGGCATAGCTTTAATTAGGTTGAGTGATATAAATCACTTATAAAATATAAAAAATCATTATAAACCTAGTACTTTTGCTGATAAAGTAACCAATTTTGAGAGCTAGCCATATTCAAAATTAACAGGCTACGTATGTATTTCCCCATTATCCCTGTAAATGGCTAGAATCAATAGTGTTTACCTATTTGCGCTAAAGGTAAGGTTTTGGCTACTGTATCTTGTCCCCGCTGCCATCAACTTGTTGATAGTCAAGCTATTAGTTGTCCTTATTGTCGGACTACACTCAAAGCTTACGGTCATCCCGGTATTCCATTGCACCGCGCCGCTGGGGATGGGTATCTGTGCGACACCTGCACCTATCATGCTGATGATACTTGCAATTTTCCTAAACGTCCTTACGCCAAAGACTGTACCCTCTACCAAAATATTGAAGAGACAAAGTTAGAGTTGGAACAGCAGCATTACACTAACAGTTTTGCAGTAACTGTGAAAAGTTGGGTAAAACGCAATCAGGCTTTGGTGTTGGTTTTGGGCTTATTATTGGTCTGTTTGTTCTTCAGTCTAGTAACTTAAATGAGTTTAAAACAATCGCCCAGATAACGGGCGATTAGTTATCAGTAAAAAAATTGTGCGGCAATAAATAAAACTTAATCTTGCTTTTTGGAAATTTTGACGATCTTTAGGGATCTATTTTGGATTGTTTTAAGCTTCCTAATTCTGTTGCAGAAAGTTTATTGGAATCGGTTTTGTCAGATACTAATCTAAATCACGATGTTACAGAAAAGAGAGATTTATTTTTCTTTCATTTGAGACATCTAGCTTTAGAGTTGTCACCCACTATTCAATCTATTTTGAAGCTGATTCCAGATGTTGGAATCAGGTCAGCCGAGATTGCTCATATACTTAGCTTCGATAATACGACAGTCAATAAGCACCTAAAATATCTTGTAGAGTCAGGCTGGCTTTGCAGGCAAGTATCCAATACCAAAACCCAAGGTAGAAGTGGTTACGCTTATTTTCCTGTTGCTGGAATTAATGCTGAATTAATTCAATTTTTATTAGAAGACAGTGACCAAGCTTCAAACAGGGCATTAATTCACTCACAAAATGGGCATTACGATTATGACAATGTATCTAAACTTGGCTCTTCAAAGACTGGCGCTATTCCTGCTGATATCCAGTTAACATCTCCAGGTAAACTGATGTCAGAAAATCATTTTAAGGACAACTTAGACGATAGCAATGCAAACATTTTTATGAAATCCGAAGCAACTCAGCAAAAAGCTACTGCTCCATCAGCATCTTCAGAAAATAATCTATTAATGCCTGGAGAAATCATGTCGAAGATTAAGGAATTGTTGGTACTTCGCCGCGAACTCAGGATTGTAGAGCGTAAAGTCAGCATTATATATAATGAATTGCGCGATCTTGGTGGCAAAGATGCTGAAAAACTAATAGCTGAACTGGAATCAGAAAAATTTTAGCCAAAGCGGCGAGGTATTAGTCTTAGCGCTTGGTGAACTCATGGACGGCGCTTGATGCTAGACATATCTCTTAAATTCAGTGCTGAGGGTTTCGATTACCCTCCACAATGTTTGCATACCTATGTACTTTACAGCCGCTTCAAGCTTGCTAGAGGAGCATTATGAGATTAACGCAATGCATTTTAGAGGAATAATTGCCAGGATAAAATAATGTTGACAGTAAAAACTATAAAAGCCGAATTTGACAACGCAGAATCCTATGGGTACGTTTATGGCTATATAGTACGCAAAGATATATTTCCTGTTTATGTCACTCTTGGCAAAGAACAAGAGTATATTTCATCGCCATTGGACGACAAAAATACTGACTTTAGAATTTTTGCAAGCTGCACCGTTTACATTGCCGAAACAGATGAAGAACTTGATAGGGAAAAGTATATAGAAATAATTCCAGAAATTAAAGTAAGAATATTCTGCTGAATAATTAATTTTAGCTTGCAAGTAAGGTGTAAGTAACTTACAAGCTCTATTAAAGAATTAACTTCTCCGTTTTCCCATATTAGGAATTTTCTGGAGTGCTATTTGGCTGCGGTTGTCCTCTATAAACTGTTTCAAGTCGTCTAGCCTTACTTGAACTGCCTGACCATTTTTAAGTTGAACAGTACCCTCAATATCATCAGCCTCTCTTGAGCTTATGGTACTGTTCTGCAACTTTTGTTGAGTTGCAGATACCTTATTTTTACTCCGCAGCAAACCCCAGAAATTTTTCAATCTATAAGATAGGGTCATTTTAGTCACACAAAGTCACTTTCTTAGAAAAGGGCTGATTCGCCTATATTACCTTTAACAATTTTCTATCACATAATTCCTCTATCTTGTGACAATTATCATACTTTTTATCGTAACTTTATTAAAAAAAGCATCATAATCAGACATACGCAGTCCCTTGTCTTCAAGCTGTGATGATGTTGGATGTTTCTGCAATAGGTTCAACTTGTATAGGTGGCGCTTTTTCTTCAAAGATGGCTAAGTCGAACCAAAAAGTGGTGCCAATGCCGACTTCACTCACGAGATGGACTTTACTACGATGTCTGTCAATGATATTTCTGACAATCGATAAACCTAAACCCGTGCCTTCTAGGGTGTGAACTCGGTTTTCTACGCGAAAGAAGCGTTCAAAAATTGAGTGTTGATCTTCTGTAGCGATGCCAATTCCAGTATCGGAAATTTCAATCCGCACTGGAGCAGATTCGGTGTGACTGGGTTTGAAATCTAGTTGGTAGGCGCGGATTGCTACTTTACCACCGGCTTTGGTGAATTTAAGGGCATTACCAATCAGGTTGCCAAACACTTGTACTAACAGATCGTAATTACCTAATACTAGCGGCAAATTAGGGGCAACTTCCTGAACAAGTTCAACACCTTTATCTTTTGCATTGAGTTGGTAAGTACGCAGGGTTTGCTCGATCGCTTGGGCTAAATCTACGCCGTCAAAGCTGTAGTTGCGGCCAGATTCGAGTTTTGACAAATCCAAAACATCGTTAACTAGGCGGGTGAGGCGATCGGTTTCATGGTTGACTGTTTGCAGAAACTCTTGCCGTTCTTGTAAAGCCAAGTCTTCGCCGTAGTCGTGCAGGGTTTCAATATAAGTTTTAATGTTGAATAGAGGCGTTCGCAGTTCGTGAGAAACGTTGCTGATAAATTGACTTTTTGCCTCGTTTAGTTCGACTTCACGGGTTATATCTTGAATAGTAATCGCAATACCTTTGATGCTTTCTCTTTGCAAGTTGAGTACTGTAGTCAAGAGAATGCGAATCGTCCGTGGGATGGGTTGGTTAATAAAAATTCGGAATTCGGCGCTTTCGCATTCCCCTGCTGCCATTTCGTACAAGGGACGAGTGATTTCGATTTGTACCGATGCTGGCAAGTGATGTAAGACATTGCAACCTACGACATTAGCGGCTTCCCAGCCAAAAATTCGCTCTGCTGTGGGGTTGACTAAAATCACCTGCATGTTGTTATCAATCAACACGGCGCCATCTGCGATCGTTGAAACTAGGGTTTCTAACTTGGCTTTTTCTGCGGTCAGTTCCTCAATATTCTGTTCTTCATAACGCTCTAATCGCTCTCCCATTTCATTAAAGCTTAAAATTAACTCCCCTAGTTCGCCCCCTAAAGGTAAATCAATGCGCTGCTTGAAATTCCCGGTAGCAATTTGCTTCACCCCCACCAATAATTCTTTAATGGGCTTAGTAATGGTTAAGGCGTTAATCACTCCTGCCAAAATCACCATTACCCAAATGGTGATAAAAACAGCAATGGTGACATCGCGGGTAAAATTGGTGGAAATGACAGCAGTCTGATTGGGGTTGATGCCGATCGCTAATACACCTAAGTATTTTTTATTGACAATCAGGGGAATAAATACATCGGTGACTGTCCCATCTGGGGTCATGTGTTGCCGCACCATCGGCTTTTCCCCATCGCCAGGGTAATCTTCTGGTAGTTGTATTCGCCGTTTAATGGTAAGGGAGTTTTCTACCTCAGCTTCCCAAAAAGGAATGCCAAAAAAGATTTGCCCGGTTTCATCGGCGTAGAGCATATAACGCACGCTAGAGGTGCTGCTATAAAAGCGTTGAGAAAATTGGGCAACCGCAGTGAGATTATTGTCAGCGATTAAGGGGGCAACGTTAGCAGCAAGCAGCAGCCCTAAGTCACGACCAAAGCGGGTGTCATTCATCCGCGCATCCTGCTGAATTGTATTCACAGCCCAAAATGTCAGACCACTCATCACCAATGAAACTACCATTGTCGCCACAGCCAGCAGTTTAGTCTGGAGAGTGAACTCCGACCACCAACTAGCGATCGCATGTCGAATTGTTTTTAACAGATTTAGCATCTTAAATAAAGTTGTTAGTAGTCTTTGTTATAAAGCCCAACAACTTAAAAATTAACAGTTAATTTGACAAATATGTTAGGGAAAGAGGGAATGGGGCAGTGTGGGAGGTCTACCTAATTAAGGTGGTCTTAACGAATTTACCTCATTTCAGCCATAATAGTTAATATCCAGTTGAGGATTAACTCGTTAAACCCCATTTTTGTGACTATTTGATTATGCACAGATGAGCAGTCTAACAAAAATTCAACCTGTCGTAATTCTGAGCTAATTATCCGGCTCAAGTTAGCGGCGAGCAAGATCGTTCAAACCAAACCTTCATCGCTACGATGCTACTGCAAAATCTGTGTACTGCCGCATCTTAGGCTCATGGAATGCCAACACGATATCTTCCTTGGCAACACCTGCACGAACTAGGTCAGTTGCGATTCCATCTTCAGTCCAATCTTCCTCAATCCAGAATTTGCAATCTCGAATCCGAACGTATACAGTCATACCAGTAATGCGTTCGCCATTTTGCCAACCAAGGTTCATCCAAATATAGTGACCCTTTGGCTCATCTATAATTAAGAATCTTTCGATGTCTCGGTTAGGACGACGGTTACATAGTTCTACATACTCTGTCAAGATCCGCTTAATTATCTGGGGATACTCAGTTAATTTATCCATTGTGTGATTTCCTCTGTTTCTGTATCGACAACAATCAGTGGAAGTTGATGTTTGTGGAGGATGAGTTGAATCACATCCTGGTTCAAAAAATTTTTATAAACGATCGCACCAACAGCAAGGTAAAGTTTACGCTCTGGTACTGTTTCCTCTAAAAGATAACGGTAGATGTCATACTGACCGAGAGCTTCTTTCAAATCTTGTATCTTTGATGCGCCAACAAAGCTTTTCACTTCAACAACAAGTTTTTGCCCATCTCGTTCAGCTCCAATTGGGCGTTCAGCACCGAGATCAGCGTACAACGTTGTTCTTCGATACTGAATTACGTAGGGGTCGTCTGTAATAGCCCAGCCGTCTTTTATGAGTGCGTTTTTTACCGCATTATGGATAATGTCTAACTTGGGCATAACTTAAGTATAGCGCCAGCCTTCAAGCCGACATCAGGCTGCATTTGGATTGGATGTCTTAAACATTAAATTAACTTTTAAAAATATTGCAGGTATCTTAACGTATAAGCTTTAGAAAAATTTACAAATCAAGTTCTAACTCCAAATTAGTTTGCAAAGTATTCAGTCTAGGAGTGACCCATTTTTTATGCCAGTAGCTTATTAAATCTCTCTGAGTAAAGTCTTTCCATACAACCTGATTTGTATCTCCCAGCAAATACTTTTGCCAATTTTCAGCCAAGGTGCAACGATAATATCCTCTTTGCCAACCAATACTAAGCATATCTTCTGACAAGCCAAGTTCACGTAAACCTCTTTTTAAGATACGCATTTTCCAAATTGGACCCTCGCCAAATTTGTAACTATTAAAAACATCATCTGGTACAATTTGTCTAATTAGTTCCCAACTCCCATTTGCTGTTATGTGAAGATGGCTTTGCCCTTTCGTATAATCTATAAAATCCCAGTTTGCTAGGCGATTATAAATTGCTGATTTACCAAATGCTCCTAGTGTATCGATATAAACAAGATAAGGCTTTTTATTTTCTCCAGTAATAACAGAAGGACTATCTTTATATTTTTGATAAAAATCTTTACGAATTTTTGGAAACATTAAAGTAAGGGCAATCAGCTTAGAGCCAAGTACCTTATTATAGGGTGGTATTGCTCCTAGAATATAGGCAGTCATACAGTTATATAATCGCTGCATCTTTTGCTCTTTTGTCCACCCTATAGATTGGTCATCTCTAACACCCAAACCAATAACGGGATCACAAAGACCAACTATCCCTATCAACTTATCATTTTGATGATCGAAGACAAAGTATCGAATGCGTCTTCCATAACCGACTGTAACAGGTACTGACCAATAGGAGGTAGCATATGCCCAAAGTCGTTGATGCTCGGCTTTGGATTCAACCATAACAAGATAAAGATTAATTCTAGATATATCAATATCTGAAGGTTGTGCGAGATATTTCTGAACCTTGCTTTTATACTCTTATCCTTTTGAATTCGTTTGTTCAGCTAATTTTCGCTGAACTTCTCTGAAGTCTTCTACAAGAACTTTATGTGTTTTTTCGTGCCATATAACTCCATAATCTTTTAGATTACTAATAATTTTCTGCTTCAGAGCTAGTTTGTGCTTTTCTTCCATTATGTTTTTTATCTGAAAATGCGTAAGATTGCACTTCTAGCTCAAATTAATCTTTGAATTTAGCCTCTGAATAAACCCTTCCTGCTACAAGATTTTCAAACTCAGTGACGCGCACAGGAAGCGCAAAAGCTTGATCGGATGAAACCATATATAGATTACCTGCGATCGTCTCGCACTGAATAAAGTTTGATATCACTCCATCATAGTTGATGTTGGACTTTACAAGTGCTTTAATGTCATCAGAATTACCCATATGCAAAGCAAAAAAATTTTCTGCTTGGGTTCTAATTTAATCAGAAATCGCGGAGGGGCGTTGTGTTACAGCGACTAATCCTAATCCAAATTTACGTCCTTCCTTTGCCACTCTGACAAACGGATTTGCATTAGATTTAACAAATTCCTGAGATAAAACATTTTGGGCTTCTTCTACAAAGACAACAGTATTAACAACTTCTTCTGGCTCATCTGAAGTAAATTTCTCTTTGTTACTCTCAAACAGTTTTCGAACCAAAATAGTTGAAATAATACTGGCATCCATATTGTCTTTCAAGGATAAATCGATAATGACAGTTTTTCCTTGCTTCAAATATTTGAATACATTTTCTATAAGATTTGATACCCTAGAATGTAGATTACCTTCATCAATTAGATGGCGAATTCTCTTCCGAATTGCCATAATTGTTTTTCTCGCAGAGACATCCTCCTTAATATTGCCCTTTGTATCTTTCTTTTGTTCGCCAAAGAAATCAGAAAAATCTCGATAAAGATTGCTTGGAGTTTCAACGTAATCATCGATATTTTCAATAAAGTTAGATATACCGTCTTCATCAAGATATAGAAGAAAAGATTTCATCACTTCAGAAAAACCAGCCCCAAAATTCAATATATCACCTACTGCTAAGTGCTTATGCATATTGAGTGCGACTTTACCACCAAAAATAAATCTATTTTGTTTCGTATAAATATCAGGTAGTTTCTTGTCAGAATACACGACAACATTATCACGAATTGAGCTTTCATTAATATCTCCCAATCCGTATGTAGCTGTGCCACGTAAAAAATATTCACCATTCAAATCGAAAATCAACTTTCCATATGAAGTATCACGAGTCATATGGTAGAGAAGTACTTTTACAAGATTGGTTTTTCCGAAACCAGATTGAGCAAATACCATCGTGCGTCTGTTACGCAATTTATCAATCTTAAAGAGAATTGGTCCCTTATCTTTGAAGACCGTTTCTCCTACACAAAGATATCCAATTTCAACGCCATTCTCATTCGTTTTATTGAGGATTGAGTCTATCTCGCGCTTGTTCAAATGTCTTGCGATGTAAGAAACAATTGGTAGTTTTCTCACAGCAGTTGTGAAAGCGATTGTAGAGCCACTGTCTGTAAATGTGCCTAAAATACGAACCTTGTATGTATAGCTGAACATCTTTTGCTTATCTCGTTCAGAAAGCTCTCTTTCTGCAATTCGAGCATAATGTACAGCAATTAAAGTTTTATCTTGTGATTTGAAAATAGGGTCTTCGTCGTAGATTTCAGCCTCAACTCTCGCAAGATATTTTGTATTACCCTCATCTTTGGGAGTCAAAACAATAAAATCACCAGTTTGTGGACTAGCTTTAGCATCTTCATAGGAAGAATAAATTAATAGTGCATCCTCAGTTGTTTTTTGACCATATAGAACGCCAAAATCTGCTTTGTTAGTTTTCGACATAAAGAGTCCTTTTAGAATCTGTCATGCATATCTAGAAAAAGATTTTCAATATCAACGTTATCCATTCTTTGATCTCTATAAAGAGAGTACTTCAAACGAGCAATTATTTCTTCTTTAAAGTTCTTTTTCAGAGAGATAAAATTGTGAACTTCACATAGCGGATAAGGATATCCAAGAATGTAATGTTCCTGAGTGAGTCGAGTTAGCTCCTTAAATATTAAAGCTAGTTCTGCTCTATCTCTTTCCAAGGTGTTTGATCCAATTTCTGGAATAGCATCAAAGATATTGACATCCAGTATAAGCCAATCGTAGTTTTGTAGCTTTTCCACATAATCTAACCGAGCTGCCATAAACAACCCAAATCCTCTTCCGCCGCGAATCGATTTTTTGATAAACATATCTCCCTGATATGCTGCCTTGAGAACTACATCAGGAATTTCAAACCAGCAACAAAGTTTCTTGCGCTTTGGATCTGTTTCTACAAAAGGATACTCATACTTAAGTTGATCCTGAAGATAATTATCAATCTGTTTAAACGTATAAGCTAGTTCCATCTTGGTAAAAGATTGTTTAGTAACAGCAACTACCTTAACTCCCTTATGATGAGTATAGTCTCCTAACTTCACTAAGTAA
Organism: Nostoc sp. DedQUE12b; assembly: GCF_034530835.1. NCBI lineage: Bacteria > Bacillati > Cyanobacteriota > Cyanophyceae > Nostocales > Nostocaceae > Nostoc > Nostoc sp. DedQUE12b. The sequence goes on from NZ_JAVRCI010000099.1 coordinate 12,284, forward strand.
GACTGTTTCATTTGTAGAGGGCGCAACGTACCATCTCGTAAAATAAAATCTCCAGCCTTTGTTTCTGGACGTTCAATGATTTCAAGAATAAGCGCAATCTCCAAAACTTCCTGACAGAATCCCAGTAGTGTTGATAGATTTGCACAAATTTGTTCTCTTTTGTACGCAAAAACCTTATCTGGTGGATCTTCTAGAAACTTGAATAGACATTTTATTGGCTCTAAAGTTAGAAGCTCATCGTAAATATCATTCAAGTGGCCTGGATGTGTAATAAGAATATTATGTGGATAATATGCCTGTCCAAGTATTACTGGATCGTCTAATGAGTTCATTCTAAGCTGCTTACCCTTGTGAAAGCAGATGTAACCAGCAGCATAAATGGCGATGCATAGACCGTTGTAGAATTGCTCACTGTTATAACTGCCATCTATCGCATAAAATCTTCTATCACTGTCATCAATTTGATCAAACGGAATGATTTCAAATATTTGAGGAGTTTCTATATTCTCCTCATGTCCAATTACAGGAATACCATAACTTTTGTTGCTTCTTGTGTTGATATGTTTGGCAACCAACTCAATAGCACTATCAGGGATTTCTTTTCCTGGCATATCTTGCCTTTATACAGTATTACTTTAGAAGATTTTACCTAATGCTTTTAATCTTAGTATAATATTTGTCTGGTAGCTTGTCATACAAACATTATCATTTACGTCTACGATGCCTAAACATAGTTCAATCTAGGCATCGTTAGCTATTCTATACCTGTTAAGTATGTAGGATTGTCCCTGCGGTGTACCCCATTGTCAGCCTATTGACACATAATAGAGTTTCATAATGCAAGAATCACTCGCACAGTTTCCTGAACAAGCAACATCATGCAATCGCTTATGGAGTTTCCCCCTGCTTTACCCTGACTATTTTATGCCCAATATCCCTCCGGTAATACATTCCCTGAAACTGAATATGTTTGATACTAGCGTAGGCTTGGGCGATCGCTTGCTCAAAATTTTCTCCGATTCCCGTCACATTTAATACTCGACCTCCATCTGTGACTATTTCTTGTTGCTGGTTTAATTTTGTACCTGCATGAAATACAGTTGCTCCTGCTGCTTCTGCTTCCTCAATGCCAGTAATCACCTGGCCCTTTTCATATTCTCCTGGATAACCACCAGAAGCGGCAACAACAGTGGCAGATGCTCCCCCTTTCCAAGCAATAGGCGGCAATTCACTCAATCGCTGCTGTACACAGGCTAGGATTAACTCTTCTAGGGGTGTTTCTAACAGTGGCAAAATCACCTGGGTTTCGGGGTCGCCAAAGCGACAGTTAAATTCCAAAACCTTCAAGTCGCCATCGGGTGCAATCATTAACCCAGCATACAGTACACCTCGGTAATCAATACCTTTAGATCGTAAGGTGGCGATCGCCTTTTCTAGTACTTCTGTTTGAATGCGTGCCATCAACTCTGGTGTAGCGATGGGTGCTGGGCTGTATGCTCCCATCCCGCCAGTATTTTCGCCCGTGTCGCCGTCACCAATCCGCTTATGATCTTGCGCTGGCAACAAGGGTCTAATTGTTAATCCATCAGTCAATGCTAAAACTGACACCTCTTGCCCAATCAAACATTCTTCAATGACGACAAATTTACCAGCACTGCCAAATTGTCCCTGAAAAATTGCATCAACGGCACTTTCTGCCTGTGCAACTGTTTCAGCTACTGTTACACCCTTACCAGCCGCCAAACCATCAGCTTTGACAACAATGGGCGCTCCCTGAGATTTGACGTAATATTTTGCTGCCGTAGCCTCAGTAAATACCGCAGCCCGTGCCGTCGGGATTCCTGCTTCTTGCATCAGGGCTTTTGCCCAAGCTTTACTCGCCTCAATTTGCGCTCCAGCTCTGACTGGGCCAAATACCATCAATCCTTTATCTTGGAGGTAATCTGTGATTCCCTTAGATAGGGGAACTTCTGGCCCAACTATTACCAAAGTTATGCCATGTTCTAGAGCATATCGGCTCATCCCCTCAAAATCATCTACTGCTAAAGGCAAGTTTTGACAACGTTCCATAGTTGCTGTGCCCCCATTCCCTGGTACACAGACAACTTGCTCAATTTGCTTAGATTGCAACAGTTTCCATGCCAGAGCGTGTTCGCGCCCCCCATTACCGACAACTAAAACTTTCACTGATTTCCTCGTGCGTCCCTTGCAAAATGAGAATACCTGATTCGACTCTCGCGGATCAATTTTTTCATCAATTCTCACACTTGTGCAAGTTTCTGAATGATTTAGTATACCTCTTGTAAAAGTCCCCTAAGATTCCACTTCCAGCCCCTCGCCGCCTGCCTACGTGTACACAAGTCGAATTACCCCCCTTAATCCCCCCGATGTTTTGGAGGGAACTAGATTTCTTGTTTCCCTCCCCTTTATAAAAGCTACCGTGTACACACAAGTCAAATTACCCCCCTCAATCCCCCCGATGCATTGGGGAGATGCCGGAAAATCTAGTTCCCTCCCCTTTGCAAGGGGAGGGTTAGGGTGGGGTAAAAACTTGGGTTTTTCAGCTATTTCAAACTTGTGTGTATACCGTAGCCTTTATAAAAGGGGAGGGTTAGGGTGGGACCTTGGTTAATCACCTATTTTAGACTTATGTATACACCGTAGCCAAGGGGGGTGGAGTTCTTTTATTTATGCATCACTTTAATTATTTGATCTACTGACCTATTTTAGTTGTTGAATTCCAACTGCATTTATTTAAAAAATAAAATTTCACTAATTAGTAAAATTTTATTTTTTATTATTAGTAATTAATAAATCAAGTTGATAACACATTCTCAGTATAAGTGTATTATTTTAATTATCTTTTTTTGCTGATACAATTCAACCTATCTATAAAAAAATCCTCAATCGACAACCAATTTTTGACTATAATTATTAACTTGTGAATATCGCGGTTAATCAGGATATAAAAAATCGGCAACATGGCTAAAATTATCGTTACTGGAGTCGCAGGCTTTATTGGTTCTCATCTTGCAGAAACATTGCTAGAACAAGGCAACGAAGTGATCGGGATTGATGAATTCAATGATTATTACGATCCGATGTTAAAACGAAACAATGTTGCACACTTGTATCGTTTACCTGGTTTTGCATTAATTGAAGGAGATATGCAGTTTTTAGATTGGCAGAAACTCCTAAAAGATGTTGATGTAGTTTACCATCAAGCGGCACAAGCAGGGGTCAGAGCAAGTTGGGGTAAAGCTTTTCGAGGCTATACAGAACGAAATGTTAACGCTACACAAGTTTTGCTGGAAGCAGCTAAGGATGCTAAACACCTAAAAAGATTAGTGTTTGCCTCTTCATCTAGTGTATATGGTGATGCAGAAACATTACCTACCCACGAGCGAATTTGTCCTCAACCTGTTTCTCCTTATGGCATTACGAAGCTAGCAGCAGAGTTTTTGTGTGAACTGTATTATAAGAACTTTGGTCTGCCCTGTGTGACATTGCGCTATTTCACAGTCTACGGGCCCAAACAGCGCCCAGATATGGCATTTCATAAGTTTTTTCAATCCATTTTGCACGATGAGGCGATTCCTATTTACGGCGATGGTCAGCAAACGCGGGAGTTTACGTTTGTTAGTGATATTGTCGCCGCTAATTTAGCTGCCGCCACCGCACCCGAAGCAGTGGGAGAAATCTTTAATATCGGTGGTGGTAGTAGGGTGGTTTTAGCAGAAGTCTTAAATACGATTGAAGAAATTGTTGGGAAGCCAATTAAAAGAAACCACATACAAAAAGCGATGGGAGACGCACGTCACACGGCTGCTGATGTATCAAAAGCACAGAAAATTCTCGGATATAAGCCGCAAGTCTCCCTAAAAGAGGGCTTGACACAGGAATGGGAGTGGGTGAAATCTTTGTATTCCCTATCCTCCAAAATAATCTCTTTTTAATTAATCAAACTACCAGATATTTACACTGGTGGTTTCTTAATTTACTCAAAAACGATAGGCAAGGGCGATCGCTTTGTGAGTCTAGGGACTTGCAAAAAATAAATTATCCCAAATTATTTATAGATTTTTAGGGACGCAAGGCCTTGCGCCCTTACGACGGGATCTTTTTTTAACTGGAAGTTCCCTATCCATATCAGCAATATCCCTAGCATTACTGTGCCTCTATGAAATATGTAGTTTTTGAACTTACCCATATTTAGTGTTTATTGTCAATACATAAACACTAAAATATATTGCTAAAATCAATTTGCTTAATTTACAACATCTCAGTACAGTAAATTTAAAAGCAGTTTGAAGGTCATAAAAATGACGACTCAAAAAAGGATTGCTGTAGTTACAGGAAGTAACCGAGGGCTAGGATATGCAATTTCCCGCCAATTATCCCAATTTGGCAACCGCGTAATTCTGACGAGTCGTAATGAAACAGATGGTCTTGCTGCTAAACAGCAGTTGTTCAGTGAAGGGCTTGATGTTGACTATCACAAGCTGGATGTTACCAATGATGGAAGCGTGCAGCAGTTTACCGAGTGGTTGCGTGAAACTTATGGCAAAGTAGATATTCTGGTCAATAATGCAGGTGTAAATCCCACAACAAAGCCTGAAGAATCCAGTTTACTGACTGTGCATCTGGAAACGATGCGATCTACTTTTGAAACTAATGTTTTAGCGGTACTCAGAATTTCTCAAGCACTAATTCCGTTAATGAAGGTGCAAAACTACGGTCGTATTGTCAATATCTCAACGGAAATGGCATCTCTGGCGTCAGTTCCGGGAGACTACTACCCTTTAGCGCCTTCCTACCGACTCTCAAAGGTGGGAGTGAATGGACTAACAGCGATTTTGGGAAAAGAACTCCAAGGTACTAACATTCTTGTAAATGCCTATTCTCCAGGTTGGATGAAGACCGATATGGGAGGAGATGATGCTCCATTCACAGCAAAAGAAGGAGCGCAAACAGCTGTTTATTTGGCAACACTTCCCGATGGAGGAGCGCAAGGACTATTTTTTGCAGAGATGCGAAAGTTTGGTGGCCCCATTCAATTACAGTGGTAGGTTAAGATGGGAAATTCCGCAGTTTTACCGCCTATTTACGTTGATACAACCATTGAATTAGCGCCTGCTAAAGTTATTGCCTCCTTCCCTGTCAATACTTTTTTGGAAAATCTAGCAATCGCACCAGATGGCACAATATTTGTAACTAATCACGAAGTTGGCGAGATTGTTCGTATTAGTCCAGATGGCAATCAGCAGATTCATGCCACTGTTGAAGGTAAAGTAAGTGGTCTTGCTTTCGCTGCCAACGGGGGTTTAGTGGCAACAGGCTGGAATGCCGATTCTATACCAGTGGTTTCTTTAGTAGCCAATGATGGCACAGTGGAAACCTTGCTGAAACTGCCAGATGCAATATTTCTCAATGGCATCACTCCGTTTTCTAACACTCAGTATTTAACAGCAGATTCTTATCGGGGTGCAATTTGGCTGATTGATGTCGCTCAACCTCGCGCCTCAATTTGGCTAGAACATCCAATGCTTGCTCGTAGCAATTCGGAAAATATTATTCCGGCTGCAAATGGTTTGAAGTGTTTTGGTGATTTTCTCTACGTTTCAAATACGGAAAAAATGTTGCTGTTGCGGATTCCCGTTGATACCGCAAATCGACCAGGTGAACCGGAAATTTTTGTAGAGCAAACTAATATTGACGACTTCGCCTTTGACGTGGAAGGCAATCTTTATGGAGCAACGCACATATACAACAGTGTGGTGCGAATTGCAAGCGATCGCAGTACTACTATTATTGCTCAAGCCGAGGCAGGTGTAATTGGCAGCACAGCCGTGGCTTTTGGTCAAACACAGAGCGACCGCACCGCAATTTATGTTGTAACTAATGGTGGGATGTTTTTACCTCCACCCACTGGTGTCGTTCCTGCTAATGTTGTTCGGCTTGAAGTTGGAAAACCTGGATATCCCTTGGCTTGAGCGTGGCCGAATTTTAGATTTTAAATTTGGGATTTTCAATTCAAAATCCCAAATTTAAAAATGTTTCACAGCCAGCAAATTTCTACTTGCTCTGCAATTGATAAACTACGTGAGAAAATCTAAAATCAAAAATTGATTGGCATAAATAATGGAGATAGAACAGAACGATCAATTTGTAACCGTGGTTATTACACAACTTGTCAAACCTGGATGCGAAACTGCTTACGAAGCTTGGTTGAAAGAGATTACCAGGGTTTCTAGAACTTACGTGGGTCACATGGGAACAAATGTGATTTGTCCTCAACTTGGAGTGCGAAATGAATATGTGATTATCTTCCGATTTGACAGTTATGAAAATTTAGAGGTGTGGATGACATCGCGCGATCGCGAACATTTGCTCAATCAAGGTAAGCATTTAGTTGAATCCGATCCTTATGTTCAAAAAATTAGTGGATTAGAAGCTTGGTTTTCTCTTCCCGGTCAACCATTAAAAACTCCACCGCGCTATAAAACAGCTTTGCTAACTTGGGGAGCTGTATATGTGTTGATTAATTTATTGAATACGTTCTTAGTACCCCTAATCCGAGGTTTACCACCCTTGATTATTTCGTTGATTATAACGATTATTATGGTTTTGCTATTAACTTATATTGTCATGCCTAAAGTTAGCCGTTTGTTTAGCTTTTGGCTATATCCTAAATCACGAAAAATTTAGCAATTAACATTATTTTAACTAACCTACTTTGGCTATTTTACGATTGCCTCCTCTTCTGAGTCAAAAACAATTAGGGACTTGCAGTTAAAAAAACCTGAGTTCAGGATAAGCTGAAACCTTGATTTAGTCGTTAGTTTCAACAGTGTGAAACCCTTATTCTTTTGTCCAATCAATCAAATTTTAGTCCTTAACCCGAACTGGTGTTAAAAAAATATTCCATCCCGGCAGGACGCCCCGCGAACATAGGGGCGCAAGGTCTTGCGCCCCTACAAATATTTATCTTTTTGCAACTCCCTTAACATTTAATAATTATAGCCGTAGTCACACAGATTAGGACAGTGGTGATTGCTCAAAGTCTTGAAAAAACTGGATTTTTACTCAGCACTCAGCACTCAGCACTCAGCACTTAGCTATAAAAGCGATCGCGCCACGACCAATACGGTTCGGATAAGCATTTTTCACTTTCCTTATGATCTGGGGAATGGGTTTGCGGGTAAAGGGGAAAGGATGTATTCAAAACCTTTCCCCTTTCCCCTTTACCCTTTAACCGAACCGTATTGGCGCCACGACAATATATTACTGTTTTTCACCTTTTTCCTGAAGGAGCGATCGCCAATCTTCAATCGCCTTCTCTGTCCACAGCCAATTTTTAGCTAATTTATCTACCTGGAAATTTTCTGGATCGGACTTGAGAACTGTTTGCCGCAACTTAATCGCTTCATTTAGATATTGTGTCTGCTTACCATTAGATTGACTAAGTGCAGATTTATACAATCCAAGAGCTAAACCAGCATAAGAAGTTAAAGCATCTTGAGGAACTGCTGTATTTCTGGATGTTGAATTTGTGTTCTGTTCTTTGAGAGCTAAATTCAAAGCCTTGAACCAAGAATCATTGGCGCGATTCAGATTGCCTTCTGTGTAGTAGGCAAATCCCAAAGCGTTATTATACAAAAGCGATTCTGGTTTAGCTTTGGCAGCAGTTTCCCAATAACGACGGGCATCATCGACACTATAGTTATTGTCTCCAGTTTGGATAGACTGCCACGCCAATCTTCCCTTGTAAAAATTCACAGAGGGATCGTCAGCTTGTTTACTAGGAATTAGTTTTAAGGAAGTTTCAGCCGCAGCCAGTGCGCCCCGATTGAGTAGTTCTTCTACAGCCAATAACCCACCTTGCAAATCACCCTGGCTCAATTTTTCCGTAGCAGTAGCGGTGACAATTCCAGTCGTTTCTATTCCTAAATCGATATTGGGCTGCTTTTGAATCGTTCGAGAATCAGGTAGAGACTGGGTGGGAATTTCTGGTATTTTAGGCAGTGCTTGGGGGCGATTTTGCCACCACCAATTTAAACCGATCGCAGCAGCGATCGCACTGATCCCCACAACGCTTACAATCGGCCACAGCTTGCGGCGACGGGTACGATTTCTTGGCGGGGGTGGTTGCGATTGCAAAAAATTAGAATTTTGCCAATTTTCTTCACGGTTTCCAGGAGTTGCAGGTGGCGGTGGTGGAACTTCTCCCCACAAATCTGCTGACTCTTCTGAGGAAGTCATTTCCTCTGAAATCTGGCTTTGGTGAAGACTATTTTCGCGAATTTGTTGATCTGATTCAGTTGGAGCTTTTTGGTTATCTAGCTGACGAAATAAATCCGAAACTATCGCAGAATCTTCTTCATAGCTTGGATCGTCATACTCAATTTCATCAACCAGATCGCCCCAAGTATCTTCACCCAGCCAATCCAACCCAGAATCCCGTGTCAAACCAGAAGGAATCATGTCTTCCATTCCTAAAGGCATCTCGCTATCATCAGGTATACCAGGGTACATCGTGGAAGTTACCCCTAAAGGCGAACTATACTGATTCAGCGAATCTGTACTTGCAGATACCTCAGCTTCCTGACTTAAAAAACCGTCAAATTCTGGCTGGAGATATAAAATCGGTAATGCCCAGTACATCTGGTGAGAACCATAAGCAGAAATTAATCCTTGGCGCACCCGACTTACACACAAATCTACTGGATATCCCTGATTTAAATTGCGGTAAAACAATTGTGTGAGCGTCAACGCCACTTCATCAGGAATCCGTTCTGACATCGCCAAAACGCTTCTAATTCCGCGCTTCACCAGACTTTCCGCTAAGTTTCGTTCGCCAGTATCTCCAGAGGGATTGGACGCTGCTGTGTAAGCGCCCAAGCAGGAATTAAACACTGCCATTTGGATATTATTGTTGACGAGCAAACCTGCCAAATCGTCCCCAGTTAAGATTTCCGTTAAGCCAGTTCTGCGACTAACAAGATAAATTTCTCCGCCATTTGCGCCTAAATTACTATGACCAGAGTAGTGGAGAACGTGGTATCTGCCTTGTTCTAAGGCTTGCGTCAGTTCTTCCCGTCCTGGTTGGTCTAATACAGTGAGTTCAATTTCTGGGAAACGATTGCGGCCTTCACCAGGTCGTGACGTTTGACGGTGAAGTTCCGCTTGCAGTTTAATTGCTTCTTGTTTCTGTAAGTCAAGACGGACTTGATCTGAGGGAGAAGCAATTACCATCAAGACTCTGACACCACCTTGTTCTTGTGGTGTGGGCATATTTTGTGAGCGCAAAGGAGAAGCCCCCAAAATTCCACTTTGGAAGCGAGAAAAAGCCACATAAGGCCCAGTGGCCAGAGGGCGATCGCCTGCGTGCATGACTTCCCAAGGCAAACGAGCTAATCTAGTGTCTTTTAGCCCCAAGCGTAACCGTAGTACTTGCTGATGGTTCTGGGCAATACCTTGGGCAGTAATCCAACTATCTCTGAGAGTGCCTTGAAACAGGGCATTATAAAATTGTTGACCCAACGCCACCAAATTCACAGAGTTTCTGGCAATATCACTTTCATGCCCGCCAGAGGTAAATGGATCTCCTTGCAACACCGAATTCAACGGGTCATTCATCAAATGCCCAGCAGCCATCAACCAATCAGCTATAGGCCAAGTCACCAATTCTTCTGCCAATGGTACCCCAGGCGCGACTTGTTCCGTCCGCACCAAGTAGTCATTTTGCCCTACAGGAGTTACCGAAATGTGGAATTCCTGGGTCACAGTTTCTCCTGTTCGCCTCCTAAATCTGGTTTGAAACGCGAAAGTTTCAAGTCGATTTTTCGCTTCCTCTGATAATTTAGATGCATCCTGCCCCTGAATGTTTCTGATTCGGTGTCGTTTTGGTTTTTCTGCCTTTACAACTTTATCCGGATCGGATTACCTGGGTCTAGAACACTTAATTGGTAGATGCACCTTGATCTTCAACTCCCCTAGTAGGCTAACACCCACTGGGGGTTTTTTTATTTT
>NZ_JAVRCI010000100.1:0-22074 GCF_034530835.1 Nostoc sp. DedQUE12b
GGGCATTGGGCATTGGGCATTGGGAAAAGAATTCTTATAACTCCTAACTCCTAACTCCCAAATCCCCATTTCAAAATTAACCACACAAAGGAGTCTAAAAGTATGGCAGGCGAATTTTTAACCTCTTGTAAATTTTACTTCGAGGCTGACGGAATTACTGATAAATTTATCAAAGAAATTAGCGGACTAGGCGTTGAAAATACACCAGCGCAAGAAGTTCACGGTTCATCTAAAGGCGCTAAACTAATGCGTCAAGCTACACCAACTGTTGTTAAATTTACCAACATTACAGTAAAAGTCATCGCCACTGATGATATAGACCTGTATAAATGGTATCAAGACTGTAACGAAGACATGGGAGACCCTCGGAAGTGGGCACAGAATCGTAAGACTGGTTCAGTGGTTGCTTATGACCAACAAGGCTCGGAAAAAGCACGGTGGAACATTGTCAATTGTTATCCCTGTAAATACACCGGGCCTACCTTAACAGCCTCTGGTGGTGATATGGCAAATGAGACTGTTGAATTGGTTCACGAAGGAATTAAACGAATCAAATAATTAGCATTTCCAGTAATTAACAGTGGTACAATCCGCAAGCCGAATTCCAGAAGTTTTGACAGCCCATCGGTTCTATTTAGAACTGACATTAGAAGGTCAAAACGATGCCAATTGTTTCTTTTTGGAGTGTCAAGGCTTTAAAAGAACACAAGAGGTTATTGAAATTACTGAAGTCACTTCTCAAACCTGGGGTACAAAAGGGCAATCAAAAGGTCAGGTGGTGAGAACTAAGCTTCCTAGCAATCCCAAGAGTGGTAATCTCATTCTGCGTAGAGGAACCACTAACTCTATGGATTTTTGGAAGTGGTTTGAAAAAGTCCAACAGGGTAATTGGTCACAGCAACGTAGACTTGTTGCTTTGTCTATTTATAATCAGGCAAATCAAGAAGTAGCTAGATTTGAGTTAGCCGGTGCTTGGCCTGCAAGTTACAAGATTGCCGATGTCAACGCCCGCAGCCATGACATCGAAATTGAGGAGATGGAGGTTGCTTTTGAGGAATTTAAACGCGTGAAATAATTAGGAGAATTATGTTTCCCACAGAGTTTGAATTTACACTGCCAAAGGGGTATCTAGACTCTGAAGGCAACCTCCATCGCAAAGGTGTAATGCGGTTATCAACGGCGATAGACGAAATTGCACCCTTGCGTGACCCACGTGTTAAAGCAAATCCCGTTTATGCCACAATTATTATCTTGTCACGAGTGATTACCCACTTGGGTGCTTTATCAGAGGTTACTCCTGCAATCGTGGAAAACTTTTTTTCCCAAGATTTAAATTATCTCCAAGATTTTTACCGTCGAATCAATGGCTTGGAAGGCGAAACTTCCATACCAGAAGATACAGTAAATTCTCCCGAAGCACTTCTTCATAATTGAATTGGGCATTGGGGAGTGCTGAGTGCTGAGTGCTGAGTGCTGAGTGCTGAGTGCTAAGGTTAAAGTTCCGAGTTCAAAGGCTCAATGTTCGAGTAAAAAGGTGCAACTTCCGAGTTCAAAGGCTCAACGTTCAAGTAAAAAGGTGCAACTTTCGAGTTTTAAGCTTGAAACAATAATATTTCTTCCTAACTCCTAACTCCTGACTCCTAACTCTTAACTCAGCACTCAGCACTCAGCACTCCCCAATACCCAATGCCCAAATTCAATAACCTATGCGCCGTAAAAAGGATACTCTCTGCACAGAATTTGCTTTCACTCTTCCCAGAGGATTGAGTGATAGCGAACAACAAGTACATCGTCATGGGGTGATGCGTTTAGCCACCGCCAAAGATGAAATTTTGGTGCAACAAGAACGCAAAGTTCAAGAAAATCCGGCTTACGGCGTATTAGTAATGCTTGCACGGGTTATTACTCGCTTGGGCAGTTTCAATTCTGTTAGTCCTGATTTACTCGAAGGACTTCTCCTACATGACATTGCCTATCTCCGAGAATTTTACAATCGAATCAATCAACAAGGCAATGTACACATTCCGACACAATGTCCCCACTGCAATACTCAATTTTCAGTGGAGCTAGAACTAGCGGGGGAGTCGTAAGCTACCCCTCTGATACTTTATATGAGGAGGTAGCTTTTATTGCTTATCATTTCCACTGGTCACAAGATGATATTTTAAATTTAGAACACACTACCCGTCAGCGCTGGGTGGCAGAAATCAATAAAATTAACCAAAAATTAATATGAAAGTAAAAGTTAGCTACTCACCAAATCTAAGTGAAGTCAATGAAGTTGACCTTACCACAGAAACTCCAACGAGAGGAGAATGGATAATAGGCCGTTCTCCTGATTCTGATTTAATCCTAGACAGCCCTGATATCAGTCGGTTACATGCTAAGTTTTTTGTTAAAAATGGAAATTACTACTTCTCTGACCTTGGTAGTAGAAATGGCTCAATAGTTAATGGGAAACAGGCTGAAAAAGATCGACCATATTCTTTGAGTGATGGAGATATTATTCGGATTGCAGATTATGTTTTGATTTTGGAGGCAGTTGCTCCCGTTTATGAGCAACCAGAGACAGTCTTTAGGATTATAGATCCTTCACTGTTTTCTCGGCCGCGATCGCCTGAAAATGTCAGCGCTGCCAATGTTGTTAATCCAGCCCCAGCCCCAGAGGTAGTTAGCGAAGTTCCACCGCCAATTAGTCTCGAAGTAGAAGCACCCCCTTCTTTAGAAATCAGTGAAATCTCAGAAGTTGTTTCGACTCAACCTGATGATGTCATCCCTGAAAACATCATTCAGCCACCAGAAGCAGTTAGCGAAGTTCCACACGATGTTCGTAATGAAATTGTGGATTTGCGGACATTAGTTGCACCAGAAGTCAGCGCAGATAATGAGGAAGTAGAGGTTCCCGAAGTCAGCGAAGCCTCAGAAGTTTCTTTGGCTGAACCTGATAACGCCATAGCTGCACCTGAAAACATCATTGAAACTCCTGAAGAGGAAAGTGTCCTTCCAGAAGCTAATCACGATGAGGCTGTAAGCTTTGAACCAGCACTGGCAACAGAATCTACTTTCGTACAACAGCGTGATATAAGTCCTATTCCAGAAATTATCTACGACGAGAATGCAGAGTTAGAAGCAGCACTAGAAGCAGAAGTTACCTTCGTACAGCCACGTGATATTTTCAACGAAGTTCCTGCACAGAGTGCTATTCCAGAAACTACCTACGATGAAAATGCAGAGTTGGAGGCAGCACTAGCAGCAGAAGTTACCTCCGTTCAGCCGCGCGATATTTTCCACCATGTATCTGAGGAAGAGAGTAACATTCCCGAAGCGACTCACGATGAAGTAGTGAATTTGCATACGCCAGTTGCAGAAGAAACCAGTGAAGTTGTTGAAAATGAAGAGATTCAGCCACAAGTACCAGAAGAGGAGAGCCAAGTTACACGGGATATCATTGATGAAGCAATAGATTGGGATACGTCAGTTACAGCAGCAGACAGCGCAGATGTTGATGAATTAGAACCTACTTCTGCGGTGGATGAAACAATAAGCGAAGTTTCTGAAGCATCAACTGCACCTGATGATGCCGTTGCGGAAGTTTTAAACAATCAATACATTGATTTGAGTAATGCAAGTACTGAAGAAGTTAGTCTATACGTTGATGATGCTGCTGCACAAATAAGTAATATTTCTGACTCAGATGATATTCCGTCTTTGGAAACAGCAGAAAGTGGAGCTACTGAGAGCATCACTCAAACTATTGAAGAATTTCCTGAAGTAAAAGAAGATCATTTTGATGAAACTCCAGAAGAAACAAATGTTAGTGAGTCTCCTCAAGCAATCATTGAAAGAAATATTGTACTGATTGCTCATGAAAGCAAAAAATCAGAGCTTGTTGAATTGGTTTCTGAGCATCAGGAATTTTTCTCGCAGAGTTTTACCATTACCTGGCCATCTGTTAGTGAAGTTTTACATCAGCAGGCAGGGATAACGATTAGTCAACAAACCCCCGCACCAACTTCTGGAGGATATCAAACAATTGCTTCATTGGTTGGAGCAGGAGAAATTGTAGCAGTTATTTTCCTGCGAGATTTGCTGCAACCTCAGTCAGGTCAAGCAAATGAAGAAGCACTGTTAAGATTATGCACTATTAATCAAGTTTTATTGGCTACTAATTTGTCAACAGCTGAGGCGATTGTGCATTATCTGAAATCGATATAACCATACTTAATTATTCATAAACAACAAAATTCCCGGTTTCTTAAAGAAATCGGGAATCTGACTCTTGAGATTTTCACACGTAAAATATGATTACTAGATTTTTTGAAAAGTTGCAAATTGCGTAGAATAATTTCAATATTAAAAATTAATCTCAAAATATAGGTATATTTGAAAGTAAAATAGACTGCAAAAATGGTTGTAAATTTTAAAAGTTTATTTAGACAGCCAGTTATTCTTTCAAGTGCGATCGCAACACTTCTGTTAGTAGGCATTCAAAAACTGGGGGTTTTCGAGCCTCTAGAAATGAAGGTCTACGACCAAATGATGCAACTACGTGCCGACTCAGGCCCAGACACTCGTCTGTTGATTGTTGCCTTAAGTGAAAAAGATATCCAAAAATGGAATTGGCCCTTGTCTAGTGAACTTCTAGACCAACTATTAGGCAAACTTGAAGAATATCAACCGCGAGTCATTGGTTTAGATATTTTTCGTGACTTACCAGTACCGCCTGGTCATGACAAGCTACTGCAACGTCTCCAACAGAGCGATATAATCATTCCTATTTGCAAACATGCGGGTTCTAACAATCCGGGAGTAGCGCCCCCAAAAGGCGTTGAAGCAGAGCGAGTAGGATTTAATGATGTTGTAGAAGATACTGACGCTACAATTCGCCGCAATCTATTATTGGTAAGTGCAGAAGAATCCGATTCTTGTCAAAGTACCTATTCTTTTAGCTTACAACTAGCACTCAAATATTTAGAAGTTGGAGGCATCCAACTAGAATTTACCCCCAAAAAGGAACTACAACTACGTAATACTGTATTTAAACCCCTGCAAAGTAACGCTGGCGGCTATGAAAAAGCAGATACCAATGGCTACCAAATCCTGCTTAATTACCGTTCTGGTCATCAGGTTGCCCAGCAGGTAACTATTACAGAAGTACTTGCAAATCAAGTTAAACCAGATTTAGTTAAAGACCGCATCGTTTTAATTGGTTCAACAGCCAATAGTTTAAATGATATTTTTAATACGCCCTTTGCTAGTGGTAAGTCAGATAATTCCGGCAAGATGGCCGGAATTGAAATTCATGCCCACAGCGTTAGTCAAATTCTCAGTACCGTTCTTAACAAACAGCCTCTATTTTGGTTTTTGCCTGAGTGGGGTAAAGTCCTTTGGATATGGGGATGGACTGTAGTTGGTGGTTTGCTGGTATGGCGGATTCAACATCCACTAGGCTTAGGATTGGCAGCAGCAACAGCCCTGGCAGTATTATTTGGAGCTAATTTTGTCATTTTTACCCAAGCTGGATGGTTCCCAGTCATACCTCCGGCGTTGGGGCTAGTATTTACCGCCAGCAGTGTTCTTGCCTATAGCGCTTATCAAACCAAGCAAGAGCAAAAAGAAATTACCCAACGGGTTCAAGAACACCAACAATTAATTGTGGAATTGCAAGGTCTTTTACGGCAGCGCGGCAACGCCTCAAATGAAGCGCCAACAGTAATAGCTGATTCCATTGGGCAAGAAATTGCACTAGGAACGGTACTAAATAATCGCTACAAAATTACTCAACCCTTGGGTTCTGGAGGATTTAGCAATACTTATTTGGCTGACGATATCCAGCGTCCTGGTAATCCGCAGTGTGTAGTGAAACAGTTGCGACCTCCTCACCAAGATGCAGAGTATTTAAATGTTGTCAGACGGCTATTCAACGCTGAAGCAGAATTTTTAGAAACTTTGGGTAAGCATCCACAAATTCCCCAACTGCTAGCTTTTTTTGAAGAAAATCGGCAATTTTCTTTAGTGCAAGAATTTGTTCGAGGGTACGCTATGGATAAAGAGTTAGCTACTGGAAAGCGACTAAAACAAGCTGAGGTTGTGGAGATACTCAAAGAAGTTTTAAATGTGCTGGTTTTTGTTCACAGTTATGGCGTAATCCATCGAGATATCAAACCTAGCAACTTAATTAGGCGAGAATCAGATCGGCACATTGTTTTAATTGACTTTGGCGCTGTTAAGCAGATTCAACCTCAGCAGCAAGAAGCTCAGACAATTTCAATTGGCACTCCTAATTATGCACCTTCTGAACAAATGAGCGGGTTGCCAAAACTCAACAGTGATATTTATGCCTTGGGAATTATGGGAATACAAGGCTTAACTGGGGTAGAACCCAGAGAATTTCGCAGAGACACAAATACTGGTGAAATAATTATCCAAAGTGAAGCTGATACTAATCAACAGATTTGGCTACATTGGCGCGAATTCACTGACGCTACCAACGAGTTAGTTATGATTTTAAATAGAATGGTACATTTCGACTTCACTCAACGATATCAGTCAGCAGCAGAGGTGCTGAAAACCCTTGAAAGTCTCTAGCACTCTGTATGCTCTGTTAACCAAAAAATTCTACATGGACTTCATTACCATCTTCAAGATTATTAATCGATTTAGAGGTATCTATTACATTACTAATAAAGGTATCTTAGGCAACTAAACTTGTCCCATAAAGTCATTTATTAGTAGCAGCATCGGCATTATTTTTGAAAGCAAGGGTTCCTGTCATATCAGGAAGAAGCTCTACATAAAAACCTAGATCGTAGGCAATACAGTTCAGTCCAGTTAAGGGTTTTTTGTATTTATTTTAGGTATCTAGAGATACTATAGTATGAATCCTCCTCTCATTAAGGTAAGTCTCTAGCTCTGTTTCTATAAAACTTCTTCGAGTAATAACGATATTTTTTTGTGTTTGACATTACAAATTAATTTAATATTGATCTAGCCTTTGGTTAGAGGTGTAGTGGAGTATTAGTTATTATTATTGAAGCGTAAGAACAAATTGAACTTGTAATTTTATATAGGAGTTTATAAATGCAACGCTAACAACGGTGTTTTTTTTGGCTCTTTGTATACTACAGACAAGTAAATTATCGTTTAGCCGCGTTATTTCAACTTAATCAGCTAATTCTTTACTGAGTGCTATATGCAGAAACCCAACGATCAAAAAAACTATTTCCTTAAGTACCTTTCCCTCGCTCCTGTTCTTGCCGTTATTTCGATATCAGTTGCCTTCTCTACGTGGGCAATTTTTAATTATTTTTTACCCGATCTTCTTTTCCATCCTATGCCATAACATGAGTGATGATGATGTAACTAAGTGTTTAGGCTATCTGGAAAACCTCATTTCCATACCTCTGTGTTGCAAGCCTATCCATTAGTGACATCTTTCATCTTTACCTAACATTTGTGGGATCGATGCCTGCGCCAACGTTTTCTGGCACGTCTGTTACGTCAATGACAAACGCGGGTATTCAACAAATCCTTTATCATACTTTCGTGGTAAGTTTCCAATTAAATCGAGTACTTGTCATTAATGTAAGTAAAATTTTTCAAATCCAGTAACAGCCTTGCTCTCTAGCACTTTTTTTAAATATAGTTTTGAGGATTGTTACAAAAAAGCCCGGTCACGAAAGTAACCGGGATTTTAGTTATCTCAATCTCTCAAAGGAGGTAAAGTAGTCTGAGTACGACCTATTAGCTAGCAGATTGTTCCAAATTAACCTTGACGACTTTGTTCTTTTCTTGCTCAGTTTTAGGCAGTGTCAGATTCAAGATACCATCTTTATAATCTGCTGTAACGTTAGTGTTTTGAATCTGAGCCGATAGAGGAATTACGCGTTGAAATTTACCGTAATGAAACTCACTTCGGGTAACACCTTTTTCCTCTGTTTTCGTTTCAGACTTCCGCTCACCGCTAACGTAAACAGCATTTTCTGTGACTTGCACATCCAAGTCTTTAGCTTCTATTCCTGGCAGTTCTAGCTTCAGATGAATTGCATCTTCAGTTTCTTGAATTTCAGCAGCAGGAACTTTGCTTAAGCCTTTGTCAAACAATGCAGATGGGAGTCTGGTATCTTCAAATAAACTATTGATTTGGTGTTGTAGAGTGTCAATTTCTCTCCAAGGATTCCAACGAACTAGTGTCATAAATTTTCCTCGCTTTAGTTAACTTTGTTTAATAAGTTTTGCACTTAACTTTGTGCTTACATATTCATATTATGTATAGTTAAAGCTGCTGTAAATTCGGTTTTTGACACCAACTAATTGATGATTACCACACCAAATTAGATAGAAAAATTTTTACGGTTTGCTCTAATTTGTCTGTTCGGTAAACCCGAATAGACAAATTAGATTCAATTATCCTAAATCAATAAATCTGCTGTTGAAGGGATAGCGCAGAAATACGATGCCTCAGTTGGGCTATGTCTACAACTGAGTAACAGCCTTGCATAAATTTTTAGATAACCTCAGTTAAATATATATCTGTTCAAGTTTGTCCTGAGCTTTACTCCCGATTTATTAACCAACACAGCATTAATAATGAAACTCCTTTCCCTGCTTGATTTTGCACACATTCTTAATTTTAGTGTCCTACCTAGTATTGCTAGAACCCAAATAGCTACTTATCGCAAAAGTGGCACATCAATTAACACATCTGTCAAATCTGATACTTTACGCAACGATTCCACAAATATCAATTGCCTTAAAACCTTTGATACTGCTGTTCTTGCTTATCAGATGATGGGTCTTAGCAACTTTGAATGAACCGTAGCATGCGCTCAATTAAATCACCCGAATGGGTGAGGAGCAAATCAACCGTTCAGGTGAACTGGATGCAGGAAGTTAAGACAGATAAAAAATAAGACTCTATTACTCAAGAACATTAATTGTACTTTACTATAACTAAGGATAATCCTATGAAAGTCTCTATCTTGATCGATTCTGTACTCATTGTTACTTCTATTGCTTTATTGCCTGGAATGAGTGGCGTTCAAATAGCTACTAACAATAGTGGCGAATCTCTAGCTATCAACTCTAACAATTTATCTACTCATTCCAATAAGGTCAGCTACTTCAAACCCTTTGATGCTGCATTTGTAGCTTATCAAAGTAATCTGAAAGCACAGGGTAGTCCTAGCGGTAGCGCTTTGGTATCCCAATACCAAACAGGAAACCTGACTGCATTAAATGTGGTTAAGACTGCTATCAACGCTAAAAAGTTACCAGCACAAGAAGCTTTGAATGATAAAGGTTATCTAAACGCTGTCGAATCGCAGCTGACCTCATTGGGCAGCACTAATGATTTATCTTACTAAGTACAGACTTGCAGAGGTTCGTAATGGATTTATAAAATGCTGTACTATCATCTGGTTGCTTTGACAAGAAAATGCGTAACCGAACAGGAAAAGCTCCTGTCTCCCCTTAATCACCATCTCATTCGCAAAAATGATTTTAACCCCTCCAAGGTATTGGAGGGGTTTTTAGTTGGTGCTGCGGTTGCTACTTGCTCTAACGTCGTCCCATGCACAGTAGCACTGGAATGCTGTCTGCTCCCACAAAAGCGTAATTTATCACACTTTTAGAAAAAAGGGACGGGTCATAGATTATTTACTGTTCTATCAAATTAACGTTGTTAAGTTACTCAGCAGGTGTAGTTTTCACCTCCAGGCTGTGTTAAATATTGTGACGCGAAACAGGAGTATAGGTACGTTGTTAAAGCTTTCTCCAGAATCTCCTCTATTTATTGTGTTAATTATTATTAGTTTTTTAGTAGTAACTTTATCAACTTGGTTATCATCTAAACCATTCATTTTAAAACCATTTGGGGTTAATGATATTGTCCAATTGCTGACATTGCAATTATTCATTTCTTTGTTGCTAGAGCGTTCTTTAGAAGTTTTTATAACTACTTGGCGTGGCCCATTTGTAGAACAATTAAATATTAGTATTCAGCAAGAAAAGGCTCTAATCTCTGAGAAAATAAAACTTATGGAAGGACAACAGCAACAGTTTCCTTCTTTGGTATCAAATCAAATCAGTGGACTCCCACCAGAAGGAATGAGTTTAGAACAGCAAATCATCCAAAATTTTACACAAAATCAACAAAATTCATTAAAAATTTTCCAGCCACAAATGGATGATATAAATGAAAAAGAGCGCCAAAGAACAGCCTATAAATCTGATACACGAACAATTGCTCTATGGACATCCCTTTTATTCGGTCTTTTAATGAGCGCAATAGGTGTTCGCTCAATTGAGCCACTTGTAGTTATTGATTTAGATAATCCAATACAAATAGTTATTTTTCGTTGTTTAGATGCACTGCTGACAGGAGGTTTAATTGCAGGAGGTAGCGAGGGTATTCATAAGCTTATAAAAGTTTTTATCGACTTTATGGAAGCTACATCTAAACAAATCAAAAATCAGGGGTCGTCTTGATGAAACTATGAATACAGGATGATATTACTAAAATTATAATAATTACAATAATATCTATTCTAAATGTAGAGTATTATCTTCCCATAAATAATCTTTAATTTTTACAAAATTTCTATTTAGCTTTTTTAATAAATCTGGTTCAGATGAAACCTGAACTCCTTCCATTTCCAACTTATTTTTTTGTTGGCTCACATAAGTTATCAAATAACCTTTAGAGTCTAATATTCTATGTAATGGATAATCAGCAGCCGAAGTTTTTTTCAGGTATATAGGAATAGCTCTTAGATAGCTATTATCTACTCCTATAGCTTTGATTATCTGTTTATATGTAACTACTTTTCCACTTGGGATTTTGATAATAAAATTTAGGAATCGTTTATATGGGTTTTCAGATAATGCTGGAAATTTATGAGCTTCCACCTGAAAATTACTACCAACCTGAATTTGACCTGATTTAATAACTACGCCTAAAATTCCTCTTTTATCTTGGATGCTTTTTAATGATTCTACCAAGTGAGCTATGCGCTTACATGGTTCGCAGTGAAAAGTTAACCTAATTGCCGCACCACTTTCAAAGGTTAGCAAAGAGCCAGGGATAAATCTATCAACTTCTAAACCTTGAACCACAATATTTTCTCGCAATTCTCCTGGTTGAATTGATAAGTCGGAAATATCTTCGTACCTAACAATTAAAACTTGCCTGGGGCTTATCGGATTGGCATTAATATCTCCTTCTATGCCATGACTTACCTTTAAATTTAATGTGTTAAGCTCTACCATCGCCGAGCCTGGTTTTACTTTGCTGAAAAGATGCATGATTGAGAGAGCCATATTCATTCAGTGGCGCGATCCATTTTAAATTGAGGAGGTGAAGTCAGACAAATCACTGGATTTAGGAAGAATGAATAAGCTTCCATAATGGGAGAGCCGTTGCTCTTAATTTGAATATTCTCAAACTTTGCTTGTAATTTTTTCTTAATTAAAAGTTGATTGTTCAATGGTAAGAATTTTACTTGATATATCCTGTTTCTTTAGTTCAACTTTTATGCGGGAAGTACATAAAAGTTGAATTATTTAGATGAGATTAGTCAATGAGTTGTGGAGTGGGAATTTGCGTATCGATATCCGCTTGGGAAAAAGTAGGGAGCAACCAAGTACTCTCACCCGCCTTGAATACTTTGGCAGGTTCAACATTCAATTCAATTGCACCAGTGGCTGGATTGGTTCTAGCAAGAGACTGTGTACCATCGACAAACTTAATAGCGATGGGTTCACTTAATTCTTGTAGTTGAGCGTTTGGGCCTAAAGCCACTTGAGAACCTGCGGGTAAGTAAATGCCATCGCAATCCCAATCATCATCGGTGATTGTTCCTGCGCCCAGAAAGTAGAGTTGGGTTGGAGATTTTTTTGGTTTATTGGCATAGACAGCCAAAGTCTTTCCAGTTTCATTGCGGCACTGCGCCCGCTTTCTAGCTGTTTCTATGACATTTTTCTGAAACTGCAATTGTGCCAGTCGCTGCTGGAATTGCTCAGGTGTATAGCCAGCTTGCTCAGGTGTATTCTTTACAGTTAGAAGTTGATTGAGTGCCTGAGTTACCTCAGCATAGTCAGCCCCTTTAGTGAAATCCTTGCCTGCCCAAGAGGGTTGAGCAATTAGCAGGTTCACCATTAATACGAGTGCAACAAGAAGAATTTTGAGAAACTGCATAAATTTCTCCTTTTTTTGAAGTTAGTGTTCAGTACCACTGAAACTTTACCAGATTTCAAATCCTTGAAAATTTCGATCGCGATCGCACCACATACCCATAAGATTAATTAATAGCCTTACAAGCTCTCTTCAATGTCCATTAAAAGGTGGTAGCAGTTCAATACTTTTCGGATAAGCCTAAAAATCTCTCTTTTTGCCTGGGAAAAGGTTAAAGAACAAGGGGGAAAGGTGAATTAAAACCTTTTCCCTTTCCCCGTTAACCGAAAAGTATTGGGTAGCAGTTAACTAGTAACTGATGGCTGATGTCAAACTCTTAACTGGGTGACGGCGATATTACCAGAAAAACATACATCTACATCGCTGCCAGGAGTGCGATCGCGTTTGCCATATTCCCCTACATAATAAAAATTATCGCCTTCAATTCGATAGTTCACGGGTAAAGGTTTGGTACAGGCTTGGCAAAATACTACATTAGGATCTGGTTCTCCTGGTTGCAGATGCGGCAGATTCACATTCCAGAAGCTTCCTGGTTCTAGGGGACGTTTGAGTAAATCGGCTAAAACTTCAGCTGTGAATTTGGCAGCTAGATCCCAATCAAAATTCTGCTTGGCTTTGCGATACTGAGAAATGGCAATTCCGGGAATACCGTGCATTGCGGCTTCCCGCACGGCTGCCACTGTGCCAGAAATGTAGGCATCGACTCCCAAGTTTCCCCCAGCATTGATACCTGAAAGTACAAATTTGACATCCGCGGCAATTTGTGTAATTGCAATTCTCACACAATCAGCGGGAGTACCTGCGATCGCATACTCAGTCTCAGAACGTCGTTGGAGGTTGATAGCACGAGTAGTAGTAACTTGATGTCCACAGCCAGACTGATGATCGGCAGGAGCAGCGATAATAGAATTTTTGCCGTTTACAGCTTTGAGTAGCGCTTGGATACCAGGGGCATCAATGCCATCGTCGTTAGTTAAAAGTATAGTCATGTATATATGATATTGATTTAGCTAAAATATCAGAAAAATGCAGATATCAACCATCACATAGACATCTACAGCAGAATTCAGAATTCAGGAGTAAAATCCGCTTTATACCTGGGTAACAAACTTAGCTTGTCTACCTCAGCTACTTGAAATCTGCTGTATATAAATTAAATATGCATTGTCCAGAATCCTTGTAGAGATGTAGCAGGATAACGTCTTTACATTCTTTTTCACTCAGATATTTAGTGAGTACATCAAGAAAAGCTACTCGCAGATATGATAAAAATATGGCATTGTTGAACCAAAATATGAATCATACGATATGATTTCTAGATGGTTTGCAAATTCCGCCCTAAGCATTTGGGTTAATTCCCAAAATGGGCGGTATTTCTTGTGAGTAGTAAGGGGTTTAGCGTCAGGTTAATGCTTGCAACCGCCCTTAGAACAAGTTTGTGTAATCAAAAATCCCGTACAATATACATAATTTACTGGGAATATCAGAAATTTTACACTGAAGAAAATCGGGAACGAGGTGATTTTTGCAGTGGTTCTGTAGTATTTTTGGTGCAAATCTGTCTTAGGGATCACACGATGAAACAGCTCCTCAAACAAGTTTTTAGCAGTCAAAAACACCTTATCTGGCTAATTCTACCTTTGGTGACGGTTATTTTCGCAGCCTCGCTATTTGCTACACCTGCTTTAGCCACAGGTGTGTATCAAATACCCAGCCTGACAGCAAGGAATGACACTTGGGTTTTGGATCAAGGGGAAGTCATCAGCCGTCTGAACGAAAGCAAGATTAGCAACGCTTTTAAGGATTTGGCAAAGCAAACAGATAAGGAAGTCAGAATTGTTACTGTTCGCCGCCTCGACTATGGTGAAACACCAGAAAGTTTTACTAAAGAACTGTTTGAAAAATGGTTTCCGACAAAAGCAGCCCAAGCTAATCAAACTTTATTGGTTCTTGATACAGTTACCAATGGTACTGCCATTATTACTGGGGATGAAGTCAAGCCAATACTTACTGACTCTATTGCCGAGAGTGTAGCGACTGAAACAGTAAGTGTGCCGTTACGCAATGGTGACAAATACAATCAGGCATTTCTCGATGCCAGCGATCGCCTTGTCGCCGTTCTCTCTGGCAAAGCCGATCCAGGGCCACCCCAAATAACTGACAATGTACAGGTTGGAGGCACTTACAAGAAAGCAGAGGAAACCAACCAAGGTAACGCTACTGCTTGGGTAGTAGGATTGTTAATTGCTGCCACCGTTATCCCAATGGCAACTTACTATATCTATCAGATAAATCAGCCTTCATCTAATGGGTAATGGCATTAGGAGTTAGGAGTTAGAAGTTATGAATTTTTAACTCTTAACTTTTAACTCCTCACTCCTAACTTTAATCTTGAACATACTCTTGCCCTGTAACTAAAGCTACCTCAGCCCGGACAAACTCTCGACCCAAATAAGCTGCATGATCTAATTTAGTTACAGAAGAGGGCTGAGTTTCTTCAAAAATTTTCACGCAAAGTTCTTTCGCCGTTCTGGCGCTAAAAACTGTTGTATGAGTTCGTTCTACCTTTTCTCGTGCTGGAATTACCTTTCCCGTTTCGGGATCGACAGCTAAACCGCGATCGTCAATCACATTTGTAAAATGCTTGGCATAAATTAACTTTGCGTCTCGATCTAAGTAAATAATGAAATATCCACCGGGATCAAGGTCAATATGACGCTGGGAAAGTTTATCATCAATTGCCGTTAAATCTTCAACTATTAAATCCATAAGCATTATAAAAAGAAATTTTCTTTTTTCAGGGTTTTTATACTCTATATCAAGTGTAATTCGTCGTTCACCCTCTGCCTTGGAAAACTTTTAAGAATCTCGGTTACTAAATGGCAACTCTGCATTAATTGCCTCAATCTGCTGTTGTTCGAGTTGATTCACTTCCTTAATATAGGGACGAATAATTTGTCCTAAACGATTATTGTAAAAGCGGTGCAAACTGTGATTGGGCATAGCCGGAAAACCACGCCGTTTTTTGTGTCGCCCACCCGCGCCAGGATCAAAAATTTGGATATTGTTAGCGATCGCCCACTCAATCGGCGCATAATAGCAAGCATCAAAATGTAAGCAATCTATTTCTTGAAAACTTCCCCAATAACGTCCGTAGAGTTTGTCACCTTTAAATAAACAAAAAGACATTCCTAAAGGATGAGAATTATTTTCCTCGCTATATGCGGCAACAAACAAGACTCGATGGCGATAATCGGTGTGTAGCTGCTCAAAAAACCTTCGTGTGAGATACTTGCTACCCCACCAGCCAAACTTATCACAGGTATCAGCATATAATTGGTGCATCAAGGGAAACAAAGACTGAGGAATTTGATCGCCACTCAGTGGTTGCAATCGTAAACCTGCTTTTTCCACAGCTTTGCGTTCCCGCTTGATATTGCGCCGTTGATTGGCATTAAACACCTTCAAGTAATCATCAAAAGTTTTAAAATCAGCATTTTCCCAGATATAGCTGTGGTGCAGCCAAGTTGTAAAGCCATGCCGTTCTAGCATCGGACGCCATTCGGGATCGACGTAGAGAAAATGACACCCAGAAATCCGATTTTTGGAGCAAAAAGTATCAATTTCATGCACCATCAACGCTGTGATTTCATCCTCATCTTCTCCTGGGGCGATTAAGAACCGATAACCTTCTGCTGGGGTGAATGGTGTCATTCCCAGCAATTTTGGGTAATATTGGACTCCGATGCGATCGGCTAACTCTGCCCATTGGTGATCGAAAACAAATTCACCAGAACTATGTCCTTTAAGATAAAGTGGCGCAGCAGCAATCAGCGTTTTATCTCGCCACAGTGTCAAATGATTTGGCAACCAACCAGTTTTAGCCGTGACACTGTGGGAAGTTTCGAGATTATTCAGCCACTCCCATTCTAAAAATGGCGTTTTGAGTGGCATTGCCAAAGCATTCCAGGCATTTTGGGGTACTTCAGCGATTTTGTTTGTCCAAACGACAGAATAGCGAGGCTTAAGTTGTTCCACCATCTTAGGGGAGTAGGGAGTAGGGAGTGGGGAGACAGAGGGGCAGGGGAGGCAGGGAGAGTAGGGGAAAAGGTTAAAGGTTAAAGGTTAAAGCGAAAAGGAATAAATTTAATCTTTCCCCTTTTCCCCTTACCCCTTTCCCTTTGCCCATGCCCAATCCCCCATGCCCCATCACCAATAAATAACTTAACTTAGCGTAATCTAATCTGCTGGTCGTTGCAGACGATAGTGCAAAAACACTTCTTGCTCAACTGTATGAACTTCTATAAGTTGTAACTTGGGAGCCAAATCAGGTAAAAATCCTTTCCCTGCGACGGGTGTGGGTGCAGTATTACCACCTAAAATCAGCGGACAGACTGTTAACCATAATTCATCAATTAAATCCAGTTCCAGCAAGGAAGCGACTAATTCACCTCCACCCAAGACCACCAAGCGTGTTATATGTAGAGTGGCTAGTTGCTTTAAGGCTGCGAGAATGTCAATTTCTCGCGTTGGCGTTTCAAAAACCAGAATCTTCTCGAATTTTGGAGGGTACTCCTGTACTCCGGTTCCCAAAGTTGAGGGAAGCGTCTGTAAGCGTTCTTTCCACGAAAATGCTCCTGCTCTTGTGGTGAGTAGCCAGCGTCTGACTGGTTGCTTAAAAAAGTGAATTTCCGGATTAAGGTTTGCAGAGCGTGTAGTCACTATATGAACTGGCTGTAGAGGCTTCCCTTCTTGCGCCCGAAGTTGCACTAGAGTTGGATCGGTTACAGTAAGTGTTGTTCCGTATGCGTGCAGAGTTCCAGCACCGAACAAAACGGCATCAGAGGCAGCAATTTGTTTTTCTAAGTGCGCTTTATCAACCCTTGAGCCGAACCGAGCAGGCGATCGCTTAAAATCTGCTATCTTGCCATCTGCACTCATTGCTAAAACAACTGTAGTATGAGGACGATGTTGCAACATTCAATTGATTTAATAGTTTTAATATTTTCTTTAGTTGTGTGTAGATTCTCAAACAAAACCATACCTGCAAGCTACTGTTTTATCATTTCACCACTGTATTGATATGCAACAAAAATCGCTTTTACATCTAGCATATACGAGTTTTGGTATACCACGTTTCTTTTTGAATTATAGCAATTTGTTATTTTTAAACATTGAAAATAACATTCTGATAATTTAATAAAATGTCTCATCTAGCTGGTCTAATTGCATATCTTTGGTGTTGTAGATTGCAGGTGCAAAGTGAGACAGTCGATGACTAATCCCCGCCAATCTTCCTTTCGTCGAATTTTAGTAACGAGAATATTGCTGCTGTTTGTTCCAGTTTTGCTTGTAGGCGAAATTGTTGCCTTGAATAAGGCACGTACTAGTATATTGAGAACTGCACGGCAAAATTTAACAGAAAGCGCCATCAGTAAAGGGGAAAGAATTGGAGATGCGATCGCAATCTTAAAAGCTAATCTGCTGAGTGTAAGTAAAACAACAGTTATTCCGTCGGATTCGCCTATACAAGAGCAAGAATTTCTCACGCAGTTAAAGCAACAACTTCCAGCTAGTATTGAGTGCATCCAATTAAAAAATCTCCTCAACCAGAAGATAATTGCTAGTAGCTGTGGGGATCGAGAAATTGGAGAATTAAAATTACCTTTGCCTAGTGATGGAGTTGATATTAAAGCAATCTTACCGTCAAAGACAGGAACGACTGGAAAAAGAAATGCACAAAATCAACTGCAAGTAGTTCTATCTGCACCAGTTTCCGATAGCCGAAGAAATTCAGTTTACAGCTTAAGTATTCAATCTGCATTGTACCAACAAACCAGAAATCCGCCGGGATCGCTCACAGGCGCTATGGTAGTAATTGCTGAAGATGGCACAATTTTGGCACACCCATTCACAGACTGGGTAGGAACTAATATCAATCAGCACCCTCATGCTTCCCAAATCAAGAGCATAATTAAAAATGCAATTACGGGAAAAAACGATTCGATAAATTTGTCTTTTAGACAGGGAGAAGAATTAGTCGCTGGCTATACAGTTATTGCAAATCCACTTACTCAACAGCAACAGCAAAAATGGATAGTTTTAGCTGTTAGTAGTGTCGATAATGCGCTTTTTGGTTTAGAGGAAATCAAATTAATTCTTATCGTTCTGACAGTTGGTTTGATTGGCGCAAGTTTGTTAGCATCCCTATATTTAGCTCCTTACTTAGCCCGTCCTGTAGAAGAATTGCGAGACTACGCTCTCAATATTCACTCTCACCATGCTGCACAACCAGTTCCGCACAATTTTCAAATTCGGGAATTCAATCAACTGGCCCAAGCATTAGACCAAATGGTAGAACGGCTGAAAGCTGGATCGGAAGAACTAGAAATAGCTTGGAAAGAAGCAAAAAGTGCTAATCAGATTAAAAGCCAGTTTTTGGCTACGACTTCTCATGAATTGAGAAACCCATTAAATATTATTATTAACTGCATTCGCCTGGTTGAAGAGGGCTTATGTGATGACCGGGAAGAAGAAATGGAGTTTCTCAAACGTGCTGATGAAACAACGATTCACTTGCTAGGTATTATTAATGATTTACTCGACATTTCTAAAATTGAAGCAGGTAAGCTTTCGGTCATCTCTACACCTATTGACCTCCGACAAATATTATTAGAGGTGATTAATTTACAATCAGTTAATGTTCAACAAAAGGGCTTGCAACTGAAATGTGAATTAGCTCCCCAAGTGATCCCAATTAAGGCAGACGCGGGAAAACTCAAACAGGTGCTGATTAATGTTATCGGCAACGCCACCAAGTTCACCGACACCGGCAGCATCACCATTGCTACAGAAATTCAATCTAGTCATGGTAAATCTCAGGTGGTAATAGCTGTCAAAGATACAGGTATAGGCATTGATCCAACTCAACAGCACAAACTATTTCGCCCCTTTGTAATGGTGAATGGCAGTACTACACGCCAGTTTGAAGGTACTGGACTGGGACTAGCGATTTCACGAAACTTAATCGAACTCATGGGAGGCAGCATTACTCTTGAAAGTGCGGGACTTCATCAAGGTACGACGCTGAAAATCACCTTACCTTTGATTGATATTTTGCTATTAGCTGCTCCAAATAAAGAAGCAAATGTTGGGGATCTTGGATTCTCCGGGAATGAGGCAGTAAAGGCAAGCCGCTATCCTAGCCTACAGGAATCTGGGGGAAGTTCCTCTTTGGGGATCAACAAGTCTGTGAAAATAGAGTTAGACAAAGAAAAGTTCCCGAAGCCCCAGTTGCTATTTGGAAATGAGACTTGCCAGATTCGTCTTTCGCCCCTGCAAACTATTTTGGTAAGTCTTCCAAAAGGAGGAGTTTGTGCAAATGGGACTTTCAAGACGTAATTTAGTCAAAAGTCCATATTCATCAGCACTCTTGATTTTAATCCTTGACGATGCGATCGCTCAAAAAAACAGGTTTACCGCCTTGGCTAAGAGATAATGTTAGAGCAGCAAGAATTTCTACTAACTCAGTGCCTACCCAGCCAGACGAAACCTCCGAGGGAGTATTGTTGAGAATAGAGGCAACAAAGGAGGAGCAAACCCGCCCCAATGGTTCTCCTGGCTGTAATTCCAGTGCTATATGTCTTTGATTCACAGGAATAAATTGATTCCCTTGCTGTTCAAACTCACCATGTAGCAGGGTTAGGGGTGATGATACTGACATTTCATCAAAAATCAAGCTGCCAAGACTACCCACAATCCCCAGCCGTCTCTGTTTATCAGAATTCAGCCAGCACAGGTGAATATAAGCTTGAAAGCCATCTGGATATGTCAGTGTCAGCCATACTAAATCTGCCAAACCTTGAGGCAGAGCAGAATCCGTATATGGACTCACCCCTGCTCCCCTGCCCCCCTGCTCCCCTGCCCCCCTGCTCCCCTGCTCCCCTGCTCCCTGTAGCCACACAGTACCCGTTGCTTGTACTTTTATAGGAATTTGGCCAAGCCAAGCGTTAAAGATTGCAATATCATGAATGGCTAAGTCCCACAGCGCATCAACATCTTGCCGGACAGGCCCTAAATGGGTGCGGCTGGCGTAACCATAGCGTAAATCACCTAATTTACCCGCTTGTACTACAGTTTTTCCTTGCTCAACCGCTGGATGAAATAAATAAGTATGGTCAACCGTTAGTATTAAATGATGCTCTTCTGCTAAGTGGCAAAGTTCCCGACATTCTGCTGGATTGAGAGTTAGGGGCTTTTCTGCCAAAACATGGTATCCCTGTTGGAGAGCGTCTTTAATTAAAGCATAGTGGGTAGTAGCAGGAGTTGCGATCGCAACTCCTGTCAACCCTGGCACTGTCTTTAAATCTTGCCACTGGGTTGTTAATATTACATTGCTATCTAAATTAAACTGCTGCTTTACCGCCGCTAATCGTTCTGGATGGGGATCTACTACAGCAACTACATTTACTTGGGGATTTGCTAAAAAATTTCGCAGCAGATGCACTCCCCAACGCCCAACTCCGATAACAGCAATATTAATTTGGTTTGTCATTAGTTATTAGTCATTTGTCATTTGTCATTTGTCATTTGTATATAAAGGACAAATGACCACTGACAATCAACTGATTATCGACTAATCCCCCTTCTTTTAAGATCAGGGTATTTGCGGATTAGGAATTGCTAAGAAAGCTACTTTAGCTGCGGCTTGTTCAGCCGTTTTGATTGATCGCCCCTTACCAACTCCTAGTTTGTTTCCGTGCAGCCACACTTCAGCTATGAAACGTTCTTGATTGCGATGTGGTTGAGTGACTTCCACAACCCGATATTCTGGTAAAACTTTAAATTGCGCCTGAGTCCATTCTTGCAAAGCAGCTTTGTAATTAAGTCTGGCAGGATCGAGGCGAATTTCTGTTGCTAGTTGGTGAAAGTGGGGATCTAGCCAAGAGCGAATCAATTCCAGATTTTGAGTACTTAAGTAAAGCGCACCTAAAACTGCTTCAAAGGCATCTGCCAGTCGTGACTCTAGACCAACTTTATCAGCGGTAGCACTGCCAGCGACTAGTAAGTATAACTCTAAACCATAAACTCTGGCCAATTGGGCGAGAATGCGATCGCTCACCAATACCGAACGAATCGCCGCAAAATCCCCTACTGGACAATCGGGATAATTTTCCCATAAAACAACAGCCGACACCAGCCGCACCACTGCATCGCCAACAAACTCTAGCTGTTCATAATTTGCCGAATCAGAAACAGTGGGATGAGTAAGCGCTAGATCTAGCAATTCCCACTTTATAGGTGCTTCTAGCGACAAACCAAATTTTTGGACTAAACTTTCGAGTTGCCGCTGACGGCGTGGATAGGCAAGGGACATTACATGATAAGGGGAAGGGGGGCGGAGGGGCAAAGGGGCAGGGGGGCAGGGGAGCAGGGGAAGCAGGGAAGGTAGGGGGAGCAGACAAAAAATAATAACTTCTGACTCCTAACTCCTAACTCAGCACTCAGCACTCAGCACTCAGCACTAAAAAAGGGGGGAGAGAGCAGGACATAAGCCGGGTTCTGTTCTCTTGCGAGGGCAGTTATCTATCTGGGACGTTTGTTACCAAACACCTCAAGCGGCTCTCATTGAGCGGAACTGGTAAAAGACCAACCGTAGTTCCTATCGCCTTGCTCCCAACCGGGGTTTACCGAGCCAGCACCTCTCGATACTGCTGGTGCGCTCTTACCGCACCTTTGCACCCTTACCCTATTCAGTTATCAGTTATCAGTTATCAGTTATCAAGTATTAACTGTTTACTGGTAACTGTTCACTGTTCACTGAAAAGGCGGTATCTTTCTGTGGCACTATCCTCACGATCGCTCGCACTGGACGTTATCCA